>JAAYSV010000046.1 GCA_012518215.1 Bacillota bacterium | reverse complement strand
GTTGGTGTAAATTTACTTTAGGACTTTGGAGGAAATCTTTTATAAAAAGCGGAAGAGGAACCTCGTAGTATCAGCTTTACCAAATATTCCCCGAAGGGAGAGGTTCCTCTGATGGATATAATTCAAGCGGTAGAATCGAAAGTCCTGCAATTGTCGGCAACAATTTTGGAAAGTATTAATGGCGGCTGTAGTTATTTTGAAGTTCAGAAGCGTTTAAAGTCTGATCTGAACCATTTGGGAGTTTCATTGATGAAAGAAATTTTGGAAGGTCTGGACGAAAAAATACGTGAAGAAAGGGGTGAGAGGAGAGGGTATCACGTTGTGCACAGGAACCAGAAGAACAGGATAGTAACGTTGTTTGGGGAGATGGAATACCGAAGGACCTACTATCGTGAGAAAGCAACCGGCAAGTATGTTTACCTGGCTGACGAACGGGTAGGGATAACCCCGCATATGAGGGTAGATCCGGTGGTCAAAGCAGAACTGATGGAAGATGCTGCATCTATTTCTTATGAACAAGCCACGTGCCAATTTGAGAAACAGTCAGGGGTGAAGCTAAGCAAACAAACGGTTGCGAAAACAGTTGAATCGTTCCCCCCGCACAAGCCGGAAGAACCTGAGTCAAAGAAGAAGGTAAAGACTCTATACATAGAATGTGATGAAGATCATATCCCGTGCAAGAGAAAGCCTGGCCTTCAAGCACGCTTGATATATGTCCATGAGGGTCGTGTCGGCACTAAAAAAAGGCCTGCTCTGAAAAACGCATATTACTTTACCAGTGTTACCAAAGACGTCACTGACTTTTGGTTTGAGGTGTGTGATTATCTGGCGTCCCATTACGACCTGTTTTACCTGGAAAAGATATTTTTATCCGGGGATGGGGCCAGTTGGATTCGCACCGGCACAGAAGTTATGCCCGACAATGTCTTTTTCCTGGATCGTTATCATCTGTCCAAGTACATATTGGGCGCCACCGGCCATGTTAAGGGCATGAGATCGAAGGTATACAACCATATAAAAGAACTTGACCTACCGGGAGCAGTTGAACACCTTCGTGAAGCAGCAGATCTTGCAAAAACCGAATCTAGACGGAAACGTGTAGAACATACAATCAGGTATATAACAAACAATTGGAATGGCATCAAAACGGCGGTAACCAATCCCGATGTAAGCTGTAGCGCAGAAGGCCATGTCAGTCACGTTTTATCTGATCGGATGAGCAGCAGGCCCAAGTCCTGGAGTATTGAAGGCGCGGAAAAGATGGCCTCTATGCGGGCCATGCAAGCCAGCAAAGAAAGTATTGAAGATATTTATTTAAAAGCCTGTCCTGAAGGGCAGCCGTTGCTTGTTCTGAAAGAAGAAGCGGAAAAGCAGATGAAAAAATTAAGGAAAAGAATTTATGGCAATGAATGCAGGGGAAACATGCCGTTACTGCAGGGAGGCTTCAGTTTCACCAGGGAAGCTATTAAAAGTTTGATAGATAAAAAAGTGTGTTAAAAATTACGGGGTTCTCTCTTTTTTCCTAAAGTAGGTTGACACCGTCAAAATTGGTGGGGGAAATGCCAATGCTTTTTCCCTGTGATATAATTGTTATGTCAATTGCAGGTTTTGCAGTCCGTGGCTGTAGATTCAACCGGGGAGGTATGCATGAAATATTTCAAAGGAATAGCTCTGGAAGTTCTTTATTCCATTATACCCATCACCGCTGTGATTGTAGTTTTGCAATTTTCCCTTATCGGATTACCCATCGATATTTTTTTACGTTTCCTGGCCGGGGTGGTCATGGTCATTCTGGGCCTGATCCTTTTTCTGGCGGGGATGCGGCTGGGGATACTGCCCATAGGTGAATTGATCGGTGCAGCCCTGCCCGGAACAGGCAAGGCCTGGCTGATGGTTCTGTTCGGGTTTGTACTCGGACTGGTAGCCACCGTGGCCGAACCGAATGTGCAGGTACTGGCTTACCAGGTGGATGCGGTTTCCGGCGCGGTGATCCATAAAAACGTACTCATTTTTGCCGTGGCCCTGGGGGTGGCTGTGTTCGTTGGACTGGGCATGTTGCGCATCATCCTGAAAATTCCACTTGCCTATCTGCTCGTCGGGGGGTATGGATTGGTTTTTTTTCTTTCCGCTCTTGCACCCCCTCAATTTGCACCGATTTCTTTCGACGCAGCCGGAGTGATCACCGGGCCGCTCATCGTTCCCTTTCTCCTGGCCCTGGGGGTGGGTACAAGTGCGGTCCTGTCCGATAAAACCTCCGTGGATGGATTTGGACTGGTCGCCCTGGCCGCCATCGGACCCATCCTGGCCGTTCTTCTGCTGGGGGTGATCTATTTTTGAAAAGCTTTCAGGTTTTTGAAGGGTTCACCAACGTAATTTTCGAAGTAGCCATGGCTTTGATTCCGCTGGTTCTGGTCTTTGTTTTCTTTCAGTTCCTATCCTTGAAATTGTCACGAAAAAAACTGCGCCGCATCCTGCTCGGTTTCGGGCTTTCCTTTGCAGGACTTTCAATCTTTTTGCATGGGGTACAGATCGGTTTCCTGCCGGCCGGAAGACAGATGGGGATTGAACTGGGCAATCTGCATTACAACTGGGTGTTGTTGCCCATAGGTTTCCTGTTGGGTTTTGTAGTCACGTTGGCCGAACCGGGGGTCCATATCCTCAACTACGAAGTGGAGAAAGCATCCGGCGGCTATATCCCCCAGAAGGCGATGCTTTTCACCCTTTCTTTCGGAGTAGCCACCGCCATAGCTCTATCGATGGCCAGAATATTGTATGGTTTTTCGCTGTGGCATTTTGTTATCCCCGGTTTTCTGCTTGCTTTTATTCTGATTTACTATACAAAACGAACTTTTGTATCGATTGCCTTTGATTCGGGGGGTGTGGCAACGGGGCCGATGACAGTTACTTTTATCATGGCTATTGCTATCGGGGCGGCTTCCTCCATAGAGGGGCGTATTCCCTTGATGGACGGTTTCGGCATGGTAGCCATGGTTTACCTGTTTTCAATTCTAGCAGTGTTGGTTCTGGGACTGCTCTATTCTGTAAAGGAGAGAGAGTATGAGCGTAAAAGTGAACAACAGCAAGAAGATCATCTTTACGATTGTCCGGAAAGGGAAAGCTGCCAGGATAGTTAAAGCATCCAGGGAGGCGGGAGCGGAAGGCGGTACGGTCGTCTTTGGACTGGGTACGGGAAAAGATGAGACAGAGGAGTTTCTGGGGGTTACTCTTGAACCGGAAAAAGAGATGATAATCACCTTGATAGCGGAACAGAAACTGGACGATGTTCTGTCTGCCATCGGTCGGACCGGGCGCTTGAACGAGAAGGGCAGGGGGATTGCCTTTGTCATCGATGCATCCAGGACGGCGGGGATTGTGCATCGATCGGTAACAGGGATGGAAGGAGGTAGCAGGCGTACAATGGAACAGGAATGTTCATATGATCTTATCGTGACCATCGTCAATAAAGGCGATTCTGAAAAGGTGGTCGAGGCTTCCAGAAATTCAGGGGCGGAAGGGGGCACCATCCTGTCCGGGCGCGGTACAGGGATCCATGAGCAGGCAAAACTGTTCGGCCTGACCATCGAACCGGAGAAGGAACTGGTGTTAACCCTGATAAAAAATGAGTTGACTTCCCGGGTCCTGGAGGCCATTGTTGATGAAATTCAGTTGAATCGGCCCGGTAAAGGAATTGCCTTTGTCATCAAGGTTGAAAGAGTGGTCGGCATCAGCCATCTGATGGAAACGGATGCCGGGAAACAAGGATAAAAAAACAGGAATCAAAATGACCCCAATCGGGGTGGAGGTGAAGCAGGTGAAAAATTTTGCCCGACTCCTGGTTTTCATGCTAGCCGTTGCTTTGATTCTGGCTTTCCCCGGAGCGGTAATTGCTGCCCCTGCGACGGGGCTGGTGCTTCAGGAAGGGGGGACGGTTTCCTTGCCTCCCCCTGGCCAGATCGATGATTATCTGCGGATGAACCAGCTCCAGATGGTGGGCACACATAACAGTTATCACATAGCTCCCGAAGCGGACCTGTTGAAAAGAATCTGTTTTTTTAGCAAAGATGCCGCTGCATGGGATTATACCCATCTGCCCTTGGCGGAACAATTTGAATGCCAGAATATCAGGCAGATCGAACTCGACGTTTATTTCGATCCCGAGGGGGGGCTGTATGCCAACAGGGCCGGTGCGCTTCTGGTTGGAAAGGATATCCAGGCCGGAATCCCGGCGCTCGACAGGCCCGGTTTCAAGGTATTGCATGTTCCCCATATTGATTATGGAACACATTCCCATACATTGAAGGAGGCGCTGGAAACGGTCAGGGACTGGTCACTGGAAAATGGCAACCATGTGCCGATCATGATCCTGATGGAGGTAAAGGGGCAATTGCCGGTGGAAAGCTTGAGCCTTCCCCTGCGCGCCATTATTGCCGTGGCCGAATTTTTCTTGCATCTGTTCAAGGTTCCTTTTGCCCTGCCCGAACCTGTAGGGGCAGAGGCCCTTGCTGCCCTTGAAGAGGAGATTCTCTCCGTATTCGACCGGGAACATATCATTTCCCCGGACGATGTCCGTGGCGATTACCTTACGCTGGAGGAGGCAGTGCTCACCGAAGGCTGGCCCACATTGGGCGAGGCCAGGGGGCGTGTTTTCTTCGCCCTCGACAATGAGGATGAAGTCCGTGAACTGTACCTTGAAGGTGCCCCGACGCTGAAGGGCAAGATCATGTTCACCAGTTCACCTCCAGGTCAGCCATCGGCCGCATTCATCAAGATGAATGACCCGATGGGGCAGAATGAGGCACTGATACGCGAATATGTCCGCCAGGGCTATATTGTCCGCACGCGTGCCGATGCCGACCTTGTGGAAGGAATTGCCGGAAACACGGAACGATGCGAGGCCGCTTTCAACAGCGGAGCGCAGTATATCAGCACCGATTTTCCATCTTCGGGGGATTCCGGATACATGGTTACTTTGCCCGGTGCAGAAGGATATGCTGCCCGGTGCAATCCCGTTAACGCCATCCATGCCGATGATCGTGACCTGTATGAACTGTTAGAACCGCCGAAATAATAACGAACCGGTTATATTTGCCGAAATCATTGGTAATACTAATGCCATCGCCATACGGTTAACCCTTGGAAAAAGAGGGAAACATGATGATTGACGACAGGTTTACAGCCGGTTTCATAGCCGGAATTATCGGCGGTGCGGTTGCAAGCATCCTGGACTATATTTCATATGGCCTTGGTATAACCAAACTGCTATATATCGACTGGGCATCCGTATTTATTCTGGGGCATCGTTTTGAAAACATCGGGGAGGCCCTTCTGGGGCAGTGGGGTAATCTACTCTTTTGCGGTATGGCAGGAGTAATATTTGCTTACCTGGTGGTTGGCGTTACCAGCAAATATCTGTATTTCAAAGCTATTGCCTTCGCCTATATGGTTTGTTTTTTTACGAATGCAATGGTTTTTATGTTTGATATGAACGCCCTGAAACCCATCGGTGCCTGTACAGCCCTTTCCGATATAATAACGGATGGTATTTATGGTCTGGTGCTGGCCTATGCTTACCTGAAATTTTATTTCCCCGCGGCCGGGAGTTCCCGGAATCAAGCCTGATTTTCACCCACAAATCACTTTCTGAAAGCATGCCCCGCTATTTTTCTGTACTGAACAGGGATGATCCCCATATTTTATTTCTAAAAAGGGAATTGATTTCATATTCTCTATCAGGAAAGGGTGATCGTCTTGAAAAAAAAGAGTCGCTTCATATACCGGGGCATTTCCATACTTCTGATCATGATCATGATCTATTATGGGGGGGCGGCCTTGAAACTGTGGGAACCGATAACACTCCAATCCCATGAAGCAGGCAGCGAAAAATTTTCCGAAGAAAAAAAATGGTTGGCCGGACGTGAAAAATTGTATCGCAAAGCCGCGGCCGAAGCCAACCAGGGACTGACAGGTATCGCTGCTGCCCATCAACTGGATTGGGGGTTGCTTGCTGCCATAGATTTTTTGCTCATCACCACCGAAAAATTCAACAGGGATAGCTTCATACGCGAATTCGATGTTTTTGAATCTGCAATGTATCCTCACTTCAATATACATGAACTTGCCCATGCTCTCCGGCCCGTGCTTCTTGAAGAGGAGCCATATCAAGTGGTAGAAACCGTGTATATCTTGAAAGAAGAATACAGGGGGAAGGGTGGCAAAATGCCGGAAGATGGCATCGGCAATGACCTTCCCGGAAACCCGGAAGACCTGGTCAATCTCGGCCATTACGATGCAAAGACCACGGAAACAAACGTTGTCTTTCCCTTGAAAGTCGATACCTATATGGGAACTTTCACCTATCGCTACACGGAAAAAGATTATTCCCATGTTGCAGGCTACGACGATGAGGGAAGGGTTGCGAAAATGATTCACATCAGAGGGCCGGTACTCACGGACAGCAATTACGAGGAGGATTGGAGTCGTTTCAAGAAAGCCATCGTCGAGCACGCCGGGCTGGTAGAAGAACTGGTCTCGACCGGGGTCAAAGCCAGGGATTTTGTTACGCCTGAAGATAAGAGAAAGATCCTGGAAATTGCCCAGGAACTGACCTACGGTTTCAATTTTTTTGACATGATCGGCCACTACGGTCATGCCTGGCCAGTCCTGGAAGGCGGACGAAAAGTGAGTTCAGTCTTTGGTTGGCGGCCGGATCCTTTTGGCGGTGGGCGCCGTGAATTCCATACGGGCCTGGATATTGCTCCCATGGTCAAGGGGAGGCCGGGGGATATCCTCGTGGCATCGGCCTCCGGAAAGATTCGTGCCCGGGGGGGGTACGGTTCACCCCGTGGTTTTTATCTGGAGATTGACGACAAGAACGGGTTACGACACCGCTATTTTCATCTCGATGGAAGAAAACCTTTTCATCAACGTGCCCTTACCGGAAATATCAAGGTGGGGGAAATCATAGGTTTTATGGGCACGAGCGGCAGATCCACGAATGTACACCTTCACTTTGATGTCAGTTATGACGGGCAGGTTCCGGCCATCCTGAAAAATGTTAAATGGATCGATGATGATGAACGCAAGGGCTTGAACCGCAAATATATCCATGAAAGATATTTTATCTGCCCCTGTATATTGCTCAAGCATGTTGCCCCCGACATTGAAAACAGCTGCAATTCCCCCAACCCGAAGGTTACAGGTATGTCCAGAAGGGAAATGCCTTGACATGGTCGTGTGGTTTTTGTACAACCTGACGGTGGATTTCATCTACCCCTCACCCTACTGCCAGAGAAAGAAAAGGTACAACCTGTCATTCTGAGAGAGCGGCTGTAGTTTGCCGCGACCGAAGAATCCCCTCCTCAAGCACCCCTTACTATCGGCATAAACTGGTTCCCGTTTTCCCCGTACGGATATGTTGGCGTCAGCGACATAGAGTGAATGGTTGCCATAGCCGGTGAAGGCGAGGAAGCGAAACGGGACTGCCGACGTGATGTGACAGAGTATTACCTGTCATTCTGAGGAAGCCCTGCTTTTGGGGCGACCGAAGAATCCCCTCCTCGTACACACCTTGGTGCCGGAATAAACTGGTTCCTGTTTTTTCCTGGACCGGTCGCCGAGCCAACATATAACAAAAAGAAAAAGAAAACGTGGGCGGCCGAGGAGACCCTTGCTAATACCACTTACTCAGGGGGGGAAGCCATTTCCCGGGTTTTATCTTTTCGCATACCAACAAAAAGAAAGCTTCAATTCCCGAAGAATCCCCTCCTCAAGATTAACTACTGCATGAATTTTACGGTGCAAAAAGTACACCCATTTAAAAAAGGAAATCGTCGCCCGATTATAGAAATAACCAGAGAGTTGCCGGGAAGAATTCAAAAATAATTTTGAATCATATACATGATATGTACGTTTTCACAAACAGAGCCAGATGGCCTGTATGAACATGGGATCAAGTTATTCAAAAAAGTTATTGAAAGGATGGTGTAGCCTGATGGCAGGAAAGAAGAACAACAACACCGACAAAGATTGGTGGAAGAAGGCGGTATTTTATCAGATTTACCCAAGAAGTTTCATGGACAGTAACGGTGATGGAATCGGCGACATACCGGGTATTATCTCCAAGCTCGATTATCTCAACGACGGCACGCCCGATTCACTGGGCATAGATGCCATCTGGTTTAGCCCCTTTTTTAGAAGTCCGGACCACGATTACGGCTACGATATCTCCGATTACTATGACATCGATCCGCGCTATGGAACACTTGAGGATTTTGACCGGCTGGTTGACGAGTGTCATAAGCGCAATATCAGGGTGATGCTTGATCTTGTTGTAAACCATACTTCAAACGAACATCCGTGGTTTCTGGAGTCCAGTTCCTCGCGGGATAACCCCAAGCGTGATTGGTATATCTGGTGTGATGGGCGGGGTCCTGACAACAAGCCCCCCAATAACTGGAGGAATAATTTCTTTGGCTCGGCTTGGGAATGGGATGAGCATACTGAACAGTACTATCTGCATTCTTTCCTGAAAGAACAGCCCGACCTGAACTGGTACAATCCCGAGGTGAAGGAAGCGATCTTCGACGTGGTACGTTTCTGGCTCGACAGGGGTGCGGATGGCTACCGTCTCGATGTGGCCCATCATTATTGCAAGGATGTGCTGCTGCGCGACAATCCCCCTTTTTATTTCAGGGAGAGAGTGCCTGACAAGTTGTCCTGGACTGACCGCCGACTGGAATACAACCTGTTTTACCTTCTGAGCTTGCCGGAGTTTCAGATCAACAGGTACAACAAGCATCATCCCGAGACTCATTACATCCTCAAAGAATTCCGCCGTATCCTGGACAGTTATCCGGGGAGGACCAGCGTGGGGGAGATCGAAAATGAAGACCCGAGGGTGACGGCTTCTTATTATGGTGAAAATGATGAACTGCACATGAATTTTTATTTCGATCTGATGTTCTGTCGCTGGCGTGCAGATTCTTTCCGCCGGGCCATCGACCGATGGGAAGAAATCTTGCAAGGCGACAAGTGGCCGGCCTATACCTTCAACAACCATGATCAGGCCCGCGCATTGAGCAAATACGACACAGCCAATCGGGGGGATAAACGTGCCCGTCTCATGGCCCTGGCATTGCTGACGTTCAGGGGGACGCCGTTTCTTTATTACGGTGAAGAAATCGGGATGAAGAATGCGACGCTTTCCAGGCATGAACTCCGGGATCCGGTGGGTTTGAAATGGTATCCGGTTTTCCCGGGACGCGATGGGGCCAGAACCCCGATGCAATGGGAAGACAGATATGGCGGTGGCTTTACCACCGCTATGCCCTGGTTGCCCATCGGCCCCGAACTGGATACACGAAATGTAAGTGTACAGGAAAACGATCCGCATTCGATGCTTTCTTTTTACAAAAAGATGATCTGGTTGCGCAAGGATTGGCCTTCATTGCAGACAGGAAGTTATCGGAGTCTGACCAGGGGTGTGCCCCACAACTGTTACATGTACCTGAGAGAGCTCGGTCAGGAGAGATTGATCGTTGCTCTGAATTTCTCTGATATAAATCAGAAAATCATGTTGACCAAAGAGGACAGGGAATTTGACATCCTCATAACTACCGATTCGACGCGCATGGAGAAAACAACGGGGAACGAGTTGAAACTGAGCCCCCTGGAGGGGTGTATAATAAAAATATAAGACGGTTTTACTCCTAGAAAGGGGGAATTCGAGTGCTGGACGCCCTGATGAGTGCGGAGGAGAAAGAGCTGCGAGATGAAGCTCGCTCATTTGTAAGGGAAGATGTGGATCGGGATCTGTTGATCAGTATGGATAGAGAGGAAATCATTTATCCGCGGGAGTTCATGGAAAAAGCGGCATCGCGGAAATTGCTGGGTTTGCGTTTTCCTCGCAAATACGGTGGGAGGGGGCTGCCATGGACCTCGGAGATCGTGGTTCTTGAAGAGATGGGCGTGCTGGGGACATCCCTGGCCTGTCTCTATTCCCTGGTCAGTATCGTGGGAGAAGCAATTGCTGTCTTTGGCACGGAAGAATTGAAAGAAAAGTATTTGAAGCCCACGATAGAAGGGAAACTGACAGCTGCAGAGGCCCTGACCGAGCCGCGGGGAGGTTCTGACTTTTTTGGCACGACCACGACCGCTCGCCGTGAAGGAGACGGTTACATTCTCAACGGTCAGAAAAGGTTCGTGGTTGGTGCCGAGGGGGCCGACTACTTTCTGGTTTACGCACGCACGGATCCGGATGGTCCTCCGCACAAATCGATCAGTGCGTTCATCGTGGATCGGGCTGCCGGCGTGAGGGTGGATCATGTATATGGAATGATGGGGACCCGGGGCGGGGGGACCGGAAGGTTGGTTTTCCGCGACGTGCGCGTGCCTGCCCGGAATATGGTCGGCGAGGAGAATCAGGGCCGGGAGATATTCTACCGCATGATGATTCCGGAGCGGATGACCAGCGCCGCGGGAGCCGTGGGAATGGGCAGGGCTGCGTTGGAGGTTGCAGCCCGCTACAGCACTCGCCGCAAGGCTTTCGGACTGGAGATCAAAAACTTTCAGGGGGTAAGTTTCAAGGTTGCCGAAAGTATTTCCCGTCTTGATGCAGCACGCGGCCTGGTTTATGCTGCGGCCAGATCGGTTGATGGCGGCGACAACCCGCGCCGTTCCCGGAGGTTGGTCTCCGAGGCAAAGAAAATGTCCACCACCTATGCCTGGGAAGTAATAAACGATGCCATGCAGATCATGGGCGGTATTGGCTATACCAATGTATACCCGCTGGAAAAATTGTTGCGAGATACCCGTCTGATCATGATCTGGACGGGAACCAACGAGATCATGAATTTGATTATCCAGCATGAGTATTACCGTGAACTTCTGGCCGATCCGTCTCCAGCCCGTGATATCGAAAACGATGCTGAAGAGGCCGGCAGGGAGGAAGAGAAAATTTATGAATAAACTTTGCCTGGAACCCGCGGTATCTGCTGTGAATTGAATCAAGGGCAGATCTTTTATCCGTAAATCGGTTATTTCCGGGGCGGTTCAGGTATGTCAATTCGAGGAGGCGCACCATGGAGGGGTGTGCCTTCCCTGTTCTTGTACTGCTTGCCTGCCGGGCTTCAGATTTCACCTTGCTGTCAAAGTAGTTACTGGAAGGGACGATCAATATAAACAATTATCATATTGCGGGGGCAAAAAATGATGCGTTTTATTCCTTCCCCCGGCAGGATGATCAACCTGTGAATATTCCACGGGGGTTGTTTCTTTTGCGAAAGCGGAGATGCTCCTCCACGAAATGTTCCACGCTTGACCCCCTGTTGAAAGCCGCCCACTGCAAACGTGGCAGGCCATTCCAGTCCGTGGGGGAGATGAGTGCTAACAGCAGGGTTTTGCGGTTCTGCATATTGCGCGGCATCTTTTCCCAGTGACTGCCGCGGTCGTAGGATATCCTTTGCCGGAGTATATTCTGCGTTATCCAGTTTATTTTGAGTGTTCTTCTGTCAATCTCCAGGAAAGGAAATATCCTGTCGGTGGCAGAGAAAGGAAATTCGATCGTCGGCAACCATTTCTGGCCTGGGAGGCGCTTCTCCTCGATCTTGCGGCAATAATTGAGAGTATGGCATTTTCGGTATCCGCTGCACCAGGCCAGATGCAAATTGGCGTCGGCGTCTTCGCCAAGGAAGGGATAGAAATTGTTCTGTCCCCCTGCCAGGATCGTTGCTTTCGACCAGCGTTTCTCTATCAGCGAGAAGGTGCGGTGACAGAGGGGGGTACGCCCCCTTTCCCTGAAGTTATAAACGATGTGCAACTCGTTGTTTTTATCGATGACGGCATGCCCGTGGTTGGTATTCCCTCCACCACCAAAATCGATTATTCCGGGCCCCCTCCATCTATTGTCATGGAAATAATGATGTTTCAGCCACCACTGTTCTTCCCTTGCAGAGGAAAGGAAATAGAGAAGGTGCATGGTGCCACGGTAGTCGCCGACCAGTTGAATCTGGTTTATCCGGCGATTTTTATTTTCCCGGTGAAAAAAGCTTTCTTCCCATGCCGCGCCCGTTTTTGTCCTCAATTTCAAATTGCCACGATGGTCTGCGGCCACAAGAAAAATTGTGTTGCCCATGCCACGGGAAGCGGTGTAGATGCTGACTTCTGCGGAGAGCTTCTGCACGGTGGACCACCCGGAGGAAAGGTGGTAACGCTTGCAGTACAGTTCTTTATTTTTTCCAAGAAAAAAAAGGGTAGCACTTTTCCCCGGTTCCATGACTATCAATGGCCGGAGCGGGGAAAAATTTTGATCTGCATGAAAATGCATCTGTGACCTCCTTGCAGGCGGCGGGTTTTATTCCGGGGTGAGACTATCCTTGCTCGAAGCCAGTCCTGAAATATATATATGTAAAATTGTGCTTGTTAATATTCAAAAACAAAAAAACCGTTAACCAGGAAAAAAATAACGACCCCGGGCCGGGTGCTACAGCCTCGATTGGCAGACGAAACGAGGGGATCGGGAATCTTCGGTTACTCACGTTTTCCCTTGATTTTGCACGTACCCGCAACACGGTAAATGAAACCCGGGGTGCAATATTTACTTCCGTAATGGCAACAGGGCGTTGGATGCTATCCATATTTGCCCTGGCCGTGATTTTTCCACCTCGCCTCGCTGACACTGCAGAATATTATGAAGGAAAGTTTGCCCTTGCCGGAGACAGGAGGCCGTTCGGTGGGGAATGGAGTACGGACAGCACGGCGAAGATCAGGGTTTGTCGTGAAGAACTGCCGTCTTCGTGATGCCTTTTTCGGGGAAGGCGCCCTTGTTTTTGGAACAAATTAAATGGTATAATGAGCAAAAAATACAGGAGACAGGGTACGTGGAACAAAGAGAAATTCAAATCGGGCTGCTGGGAATGGGAACGGTCGGGGGAGGGGTTGTTTCCCTGCTTCACAAAAACGGGGCATATATCCGGGCCAAGAATGGGGTTAATTTGAATATAAAGAAGATACTTGTTCGTGATCCCTCCAAGGCAAGGGCCGTGGATGGCTTGCCTTCCTCGATTTTCACCCGTGATGCTGCGGAGATACTTTCTGATCCCGGGATAGACATCGTTGTGGAATTGATCGGGGGGATCGAGCCTGCCCATAGCTATATGGACGAAGCTTTGAAGCAAGGAAAATACGTGGTTACCGCCAACAAGGATGTTATGGCCCACCACGGAGCGGATTTGCTTTCAACAGCCGGGGAAAATAACAGGGCAATTTTTTTTGAAGCCAGCGCCGGTGGCGGGATACCCCTTATCAGGCCTCTCAAGCATTGCCTTTCTGCCAACCGTATTGAAAGGGTCATGGGGATCATAAACGGAACCACGAACTATATCCTGACCCGGATGAGTTTTGCCGGCCTGGAACTGGATCAGGCCTTGAAGGAGGCCCAGGAGAAGGGTTTTGCCGAAGCCGATCCTTCCAATGACCTGGAAGGCCGGGACGCCGCTTACAAGTTGATAGTTCTTTCCGGGTTGGCTTTTGGCAGTTTCGTGAATATCGATGACGTTCATGTTCAGGGCATAAAAAATGTTACTGCCCGGGATCTGTTCTATGCGCACCAGTGGGGCTATACCATCAAGCTTCTGGCCACAGGGGAGCGGGTCAACGACGGCCTTTCACTTCGCGTTTTTCCCGCCCTTCTGCCCCTGAAACATCCCCTCGCCTCTGTCTACAATGAATTCAATGCTCTTTTCGTGGAAGGTGATGCGGCGGGAGAGCTCATGTTTTATGGAAAAGGAGCCGGGGCATTGCCCACGGCAAGCGCCGTGGTTTCCGATATCATCGATGCTGCACGCTGCCTTTCCTACGGGCCAAACAATGGAATTTACACGGCGCCTTCAAAGGATGTCCGCATTGTACCTGAAGAAGAAATCTATTCCAGCTTCTATCTGCGCTTGCAGGCCCAGGATAGGCCGGGAGTATTCGCATCCATAGCTACTGCATTCGGGGATGAGAATGTGAGCCTCGACATGATCTTGCAGAAACGCGGTGAAGTGGGAACAGCCGAAATCGTTCTGGTTACCCATGATGTTCACGAGGACGATTTTTTCCGGGCATTGGACCATATCGGACGTATGCCCCCAATTGGCAAGATCAACAGTGTTTTCCGGGTTCTCAACAAGGAAAATGGCGACTGATCCAGGCGGTTTGGCGATCCATCTCCGCTCTCCATGATCGACTGTATGCTTGCCCTGCCATTATCTTCTACCCGTAACAGGCAGGAATAATTCCGACAACGTGGAATATAATATTGATTAACAGTTGTATATATTACAGTATATAGTTGAGAGCCATAGCCCGTAAAAAAATACTATTGCAGGTGATCTTTTTGAATATATCCCCGTTGTCTTTCCGTCCAACATGGACGGAAATTGATCTCAATGCCATCATTCATAATATCCGGGAATTCCGGCGCATACTTCCTTCCGGGGTGAAGATCATGGCCGTGGTCAAGGCGGATGCTTACGGGCATGGGGCGGTGGAGGTTGCCCGGGCCATGGTCAGGGGGGGTGTGGATTGGTTTGCCGTAGCTTTCCTTGAGGAGGGAGTGGAATTGAGACTGGCGGGGATAAAAACCCCGATACTGCTGATTGGCCCGACTCCCCCGGAGCAGGTGGCGGCGGTAATAAAGTACAACCTTACCCAGACCATTTTTTCACGGGAAACGGCCGCGGCTCTTTCCCTTGAAGCAGTCAAGCAGCGGGTCAAGAAACCTGTTCATGTCAAGATAGATACCGGCATGGGGCGTGTTGGTATAGCACCGCAGGATACATTGGAATTCATCAAAGAAATCTCGTCGTATCCTGGAATAACAGTTGAAGGATTGCTTACCCACCTGGCTTCGGCCGATGAAGAGGATCTGTCCTATACCTACCAGCAGATCAAGCTTTTCAACGAAACGATACGTTCATGTCGGGAATCCGGAATAGAGATACCGTTGATCCACGCGGCCAACAGTGCCGGGGCAATCAATGTAATGGAATCGCATTACAATCTTGTCCGCCTGGGACTTTCCATCTACGGACACTATCCCCCGGGAAAAGCCATTGCCGATCACATCAGCTTGCAGCCAGCTCTGTCCTTCAAAACGCAGATTGTCTATCTCAAAGAAGTGCCGGCGGGGGCTTCTGTCAGTTATGGCGGTACTTTTGTCACGGAACGCGAATCGTTGATCGCCACTGTTCCGGTCGGTTATGCCGACGGGTACAACCGCCTTCTTTCCAACCGGGGCCGTGTTCTGGTGAAGGGAACCCGGGTGCCAGTTGTGGGGAGGGTCTGCATGGATTACGCCATGGTCGACGTTACCGGAGTGGACGGGGTCCGGATCGGTGACGAGGTGGTTCTTTATGGCCGCCAGGGGGAGGAAGAGGTGACCGTGGAAGAGGTTGCCACCCAACTGGACACGATCCCCTATGAATTGTTGTGCGCGGTTCACAAGAGGGTTTCCCGCTTCTACATGGAAGAAGACCGGGTGGTATCTTTCCGCAATCTTCTGGGACGCAATTATCTGGCTGACGGCCCCACAAAAAAATCCGCGGATATGGATTATTGAATTGCAGAATGGTAAAAAGTAATCCATGAAGGGATGTTGACAGGGGCCGCGATTGTAATATAAGGGATCAACTCGAGCGTGAAGGCATTTCTTGGGAGGTGTTTGTTTTGACCGAAACGAAAAGGATCATGATCAGTTTGCCCCACAATTTGTTGCGAGAGGTCGATGGAGTGGTTGCCAGAGAAAAACGAACCCGCAGCGAATTTATCCGTGAAGCGATGAGGCTATATCTGAGGGAAAGAGAGAAACAGCAGATCCGTGAAAGGATGGAGAAGGGATACCTTGAAATGGCCGGGATCAACCTTTCTCTTGCCAGGGAGTCCCTGGAGGTTGAAAACGAATCGATACAGGTTGCCGAAGAAATGATACGTGGAGAAAGAAGATAATAAACATGGAAATAAAAAAAGGCCATATATTTTATGCGGATTTGAGCCCGGTGGTTGGATCCGAGCAGGGGGGGGTCAGGCCGGTCCTTGTAATTCAAAATGATATCGGGAATCGTTACAGCCCCACTGTCATTGTAGCGGCTATTACCTCGCAGATCGACAAGGCCAAGCTACCCACTCATGTGGAGATAAGCGCTCGGGCATCCAATCTTGAAAAAGACTCGGTTATTTTGCTGGAACAGATACGCACCATCGACAAACAGCGGCTGCAAAAAAAGGTGGCCGAACTTCATGAGGATGCCTTGATTGATATAAACGAGGCTTTGAAGATAAGCCTTGGCCTGATCGATTTTTGACTTACATAACGGGTTCTGCCGATAAGTGGAGTGTGGTGGAAAATTGAGAAGAAAGATTATCGGCATCACCTGTGATTGGGAAGAAAACAGGGGCCGAATTTTTCTTGAGGAGGCGTACTCCGAAAAGGTGGCAGAAGCAGGGGGCGTTCCGCTGTTGGTTCCCCACCTTGAAGAAAGGTTCTGGCCTTTTTTGATGGGATTGTTTGATGGTTTCGTTCTCTCCGGTGGCGGCGATGTCAGCCCCCTGATCATGGGTGAGGAGCCTCTTTCCGGGGAAGGTGAAATATTTCCGCCGCGGGATCGGATGGAACTTTATCTGGCCAGGCAATGCCTGGCCAATCACGTACCGCTTCTGGGTATCTGTCGGGGGATGCAGGTTATCAACATTGCCGCCGGTGGAACTATATTTCAGGATGTCAACGATCAGCACCCAGGGCACATTCAGCACATGCAGAGGGCTCCCCGCCGTTATCCTTCTCACCGCGTTGAAGTGGTAGCCGGAACCCTGTTGCATGAAATTGTCAGCAGGACGGTTCTGGAAGTCAACAGCTTTCATCATCAGGCCGTCCGTGATGTGCCTGCTGCCCTGATCGTGGCAGCCAGGTCTGCCGATGGAATCATTGAGGCCATAGAAGGCACGGATTCCAACTTCATCCTGGGTGTGCAATGGCATCCCGAAGCAATGAATGATCATGC
Organism: Bacillota bacterium; assembly: GCA_012518215.1. Classification (NCBI taxonomy): domain Bacteria; kingdom Bacillati; phylum Bacillota; species Bacillota bacterium. The sequence continues at coordinate 89,625 of JAAYSV010000046.1, read as the reverse complement.
CTCGCGGGCAATCTTCGCTTCTTTCGTGGCCAGTATTGATCTCCAACAATAAACCGTATTCTGTCCTTCGTGAAACCCCTTTTTCACCTCCGGGCATGGCCAACAATACCTTCTTGATTGCCAACAATTTTCACAGGTTTACCTGGCGGCTGACCATGACCACCCGTGGTTTTCCTTCCTTACATTGCCATGCAAGTACAATTCTTGCATGGTTTCCTGTTCTTCTTTGCAAGAAATCCTTCTGCTATCAATGATATGCTGAACCAACCTATTTCCGTTTGTTTTGATGGGACGGCTGAATGGTTGCAAGCCATGATAAAAAATAATCTGGTCCCCGAAATTTGCGATCAACCGGAATTCAACCGGAACCGTGGCGGGAAAAATGCTGAAACGAGCCGTTCCCCGGATATCGATCTGGACTGACAGAAAATTATTTCGGCAAGTATAGTAAGCCCTGTACAGGAAAAACTTGTACTGTTATTTCACTTGCGGAGAAGAATTGTTAAACCATGAATTTTTTTGCTCGCCTGTTTCGTGGGAAAAAGAAACTGGTTTTCGATGACAACGCAGACATCAGCGAAAGGTATCACGCTGCTCGTGAAATGAAGCTGGTTTCCGACCTGACAGAAAATATCGCCATGATCGAGAAGGTCAGCGGCTCCAGCGCCGATCTGAATATAAGGCGTTTCAAGACCGGCAACGAGGTGGCGGTAGCCGCTATCTTTCTGGATGGATTGGTTGATGACAGTATTCTACAGGAAACGCTCAAGGTTTTGATGGTCAAGACTGCCGAAGTGCCCCGGTTGCAGGCCCGTAAAGAACAGATAATTTCCGCCGCCATGGAACATCTTGCCGTGGTCAACGATATTGAAGAAGTCGATAATATAGCCGAATTGTTTTACAGTCTTTCTTCCGGGGACACAGCGCTTATTTTTGATGGTACTCCCGCGGCGCTACTCTGCGATACCCGAAGTTTAAAAGAGAGGGGTATCCAGGAACCCGATGCAGAATTGACAATCAGGGGGCCGCGCGACGGTTTTTTGGAAAACCTGCATACGAATATTTCCCTGGTCAGGAAGCGCATCCGGGTGCCCGACCTGTGGATCGAAAAAATCACTATCGGCCGCCTGACCCGGACGGAAGTGGCCTTTGCCTATATCAAGGGGCTGGCCACGGATAAACTTGTTGATGAGGTGCGCCTCCGCCTGCAGCGCATCGATATAGATGGGGTTCTGGAGTCCGGTTATCTGGAAGAATACATAGCTGATGAACCTTTTACCCTGTTCCCCCTGCTCTACCCTACCGAAAGGCCGGACCGGACCTGTGCTGCCTTGCTGGAGGGGAGGGTGGCCATCTTCACCGACGGCACCCCCCAGGCCCTTCTGGCACCCGCCAATTTTTTCATGTTTCTGCAGGCGCCGGATGATTATTATGAAAACTGGATGGGGGGAACCTTTATCCGGGTGCTGCGCTATCTTTCCCTCTTCTTCTCTCTTTTTCTGCCCGGGTTCTACGTGGCGCTGATCAATTATCATCAGGAGATGATCCCCACGGAACTGCTATTGAGAATAATCGCCTCCCGTCAGGGGGTTCCCTTTCCCGTTACTGCCGAGGTAGTGATCATGGTGGTCCTCGTTGAGATCCTGCGAGAGGCAGGCGTCCGCCTGCCAAAAGCAACAGGTATGGCGGTCAGTATTGTCGGGGCCCTGATCCTCGGGGATGCCGCCATAAGGGCCGGGCTGGTGTCTCCGATAGTGGTGACCGTGATTTCACTCATGGCCATCGCCGGTTTTACGGCTCCTTCGTTTTACCTGGGTATCAGTATCCGTCTCATGAGGTTTGTTTTTATCATCGCGGCTTCCCTCTTCGGATTGCTGGGAATGCAGGTTGCTATCTTTTTTCTGGTTGTCCATCTCGTTTCCCTGCGTTCATTCGGGCTTCCTTACATGGCCCCGCTGGCTCCGCTCATTACCCGCGATCTGAAGGATTTTATCCGGATGAGGTGGCCATCGATGTTGACCCGTACCAAATTTCTGGGTGAAAAAGAACCCCAGCGTCAACCGGCAGGGCAGGGGGCCAAACCTTGCCGGGGTCAACAAGAAACTGAAAAGGAGGAGGATTGAGCAATGAATACAACAAAACTCACCAATCGGCAGTTATTTTTTATTCTCTTTATGATTCGTACCACCATCATTGTGGCCGTTCTGCCGCCGGTTGTGACAGTTTTCAATACCCTCCAGGACGCATGGGCATCGGTGATAGTTTCTTTTTTCACGGCCTCGGTACTGGTGATCATCATTTGCAGGTTGGGCATTCATTTTCCGCAGATGACCGTTTTTGAATACAGTCAGAAATTGCTGGGTCCCTGGTTTGGGCGGGTTCTCTGTTTTTCGTTCCTGTGGGGGCTTCTGGAGATAGCCGCCGTGGACATTCGTATCTACGGCGAAGCGCTCGTCGCCAATTTTTTCCCGAACACGCCGCTAATTTTTGTCATTGCCTCGGTGGCGGCCGTTTCTGCCCTGGCTGCTTACCAGGGCCCGGTTGTCATGGGCAGGGCCGCCGACCTGTTATTCCCATTTTATGTGTTGATGATCGTGTTGAGCATAACCATTCCCCTTCCACAGGCGATCAACCAGTTACACAACCTGCAGCCGGTTCTGGCTCGCGGCATCATGCCGATTCTGGGGGGAAGTGCTGTTATCACGGCCATGATTGCCAATCACCTCGTTTTGACGGTGTTGATTCCCGCCGTCACCAAACCCGAAAAAAGTTTGAATACGGCTCTCTGGTCCCTGGGTGCCTCCACTCTGACCATTGCCGTTGTCGCAGTGGTAACCGTCGCTGTCCTGGGCCCGCGGAAGGCTTCCAGAACATTCTTGCCTTTTTTCGGCATGATCAGGACGGTATTGCTCAGCAGGGCTTTCGAGAGGGTGGAGATACTTGCCCTGGCCACCTGGGGGTTCGGCCTTTTCATACTTCTTTCCATTATAATTTACTCCGGATCCAGGGGTCTTTCCCAGATCATGGGGTTGAAGGATCATCGCCCTTTGATTGCGCCCATGGTGGTGATATGGTCCACCCTTGCCACGTATTCCATGGGAAGCGTATTCGAGACCAAAGAGGCTTTCCGCCCGGATATTTTTGTATCTTACTGGACAGGGTTGATCCTGTTTCCCTTTGCCGTACTGTGGGGAGCCTATTTTATCAGAAGGAGAAAACTATGATGCGCATCGGGACAGTGACAGCCTTGATGGTAGTGGTCATGATCTGTTCCACATCGTTGACCGGATGCTGGAATTTACATGAACCCGAGGATCTGGCCGTGGTTCTGGCCACAGGTTTTGATTATGATGATGAAAAAGAACTTTTCAACGTTATCGTCCAGCTGGCCAACCCCCTCGGGGTAATGTCCACCGCGGGTGAAGGATCGGCAGGCAAACAAAAATCTTTTGAAGTGCTCTCGGCCTGCGGAAAAACACCCTTTGAAGCGATGCAATCCTTGGGGCAGACTTCCTGCCGGATGGTCTTCTGGGGGCACAATCGTGTGATCCTCTTCTCGGAGAAGATGGCCCGTCGCGGGATAAAAGAAGCCCTCGATGTCCTCGAGCGTAGAAGATTGACCCGACTTACCGCCCGGCCCGTGGTGGTCCAGGGGGATATCCGCAAAATGATGGAATCCGAATGCCCTTTTGAAGAGACGGGTGCCGAGGGGCTAGAAAAAATGATAGCCACCGTTTCGTATGAAAAATCGGTCATAAACACCAATTTGTTTATCGATCTTTACAATATCTTGGAGGAACCGGGAAAGGAGATATTCATGGGAAAGGTAAAGGTTTGCGAAGAAGAAAACGGGGAGGAGGGCAGCACTCTGGTAAAGGTTGGTGGAGGTGCCATTTTCAAGGGGGACCGCATGGTGGGGTGGGCCAGTCAGCAGCAGACCGAGGGGTGGCTGTTTGCCTTGGAACGCGGTTACGCCTTCAATTTCAACATTGAATGTCCGGGAAGTTCCGGGGGACATATCGCCATTGAAGTGCTGAAACCGGAAAGCAGCATGAAGGTTACGAGCAAAGGCCGGAAAGTAAGAATCAAGCTGAAAGTAAAAGCCAGAGGGACTATCGAGAATATACCCTGCAAAACAAATGTCATGGACAGGGATTTCAGGCGGGCGGCGGAGCGAAGATCCGCGCAGGCAATCCGCAACCGGATCAACGACATGATCGGAAAGTCGCAGGAACTAGAAAGCGATGTCTGCGGGTTCGGGTATCTGATTTACCGCGAGAGGCCGGATATATGGAAAAAGATCGGGGCTGATTGGAATGAGATATTTCCCCATCTTCCTGTTGATGTGGATGTACGTTTCCAGTTGATTCGTAGCGGTCTGGTGGAAAATCCCATGGGAATGCTTCAGTAGGGTGGGGAAGGGGAGGGACCGATGGTTTTTTTTGTTATTTTGGCAATGATTATCGTTGCTTTCATTCAGGGGCGGGCGCTGATCGGGCGGCAGCAGTGGGGTGAACTTGCTGTTTCCAGTTCACTATGGCTGCTGGCAATTACCCTATCTTTCCTGGCTGCCCGGGGTGTTCCATTGCCCAATTCTTTCAGAATGTTTTTTCCCATGTTTGAACGAATATATGATTTTCTGGGGATCCCCATGTTGCACTGAAAGGGTAAAGCCAATTTGTCAAGACGAGAAATACCGGAACAAATTGATGTAATCGGATCGTGGTGAAAAAGCAGTGTTGCCGGAAGAAACAGTTGATTTCAGACCACTGCCCGGTAGGTGATGGCATCGCTGTTTTCGACAACCTCGATTCTGCCTTCACTTTCAAGAAAAACCATGTGGGCGATCGTCTCCGCGATGGCAAAACGGAAATTATGAAGGGAGAGGTCGCTACCGAAAATCATACGGCAGATCGCAAAAGCAGTCTGCCCCTTCCCTGCATATTGCGCCATCAGATCAAGGCGTTCGCGGTGATGTTGAAACAGCTCCTCGATCCTGGTTCCGGCTCCGCGGAAAGGTTCCCCGTGGGCGGGAAGAACCAGATCGATATTGTAGCGGCCGATTTTATGCAATGAGGAGAAAAAATCTTTCAGCGGGTTCGGCTCACCCCCGGGCCATAGCCCGACATTGGATGTAATTTCAGGCAACAGGTGGTCGCCGGAGAAGAGGGTGTTGGTGTCCGGGCAGAAGAAACAGATATGGCCATCGGCATGGCCGGGTGTGTGGACCACTTTGACGCAAAGGTTTCCCAGCATCACCGTATCCCCTTCCTTTACCGTGTTGATCCGGGGCAGGACGGGAAAGATGTCAAGGCTGGTTTTTACCAGATTGTCCGCTATCTGATGAAGAAGTTTCTGTGGTACCCCGTGAACCAGATAGAAATCGTTCATGTTGCTCATCGTTTCGAAATCGGCCTGCCATATCGCCTGGATATCGAACAGGTCACGGGCGGACATGTAGACAGGGGCCCCGCTTCTTTCCTGGAGCCATCCGGCAGCACCGTAATGGTCGGGATGATAGTGAGTAATATATATGCTGCCAATGTCTTCCCACTTTATTCCAAGTTCTTCTATTGATCGGGTCCATCCCTCATGTGTGGGAGGGATGTTCATACCGGCATCGATGATGGACCATCCTTCATCACCCTTGACAAGATAGCAGTTGACATGATCGAGATCAAAGGGCAGGGGAAACGTAACCTTGTAAACCCCCTCTATACCCATATATTCAGGTTTGATATTCTTTCTCTCCTTCTTGAGCAATGTACACGATTCCTACAATTCGTTAAATATTCAGTAGATTCCTGCTATCTTCCACAGATATTTTATTTAAAGGTGTCCTTTCATTTGCCTCAACCTTCGAAAGTTCGGGTCGCGGGGCAGACCACAAACAGGATTGTCCTTCAAAAAACAGGTCTCCCGGTTCAGGTTCCTTCTTCGTGTTTTGCAGTGGCCGCGAGCCGATTCCCGGCGAAGGCATTGTCGGGAAGGAAGGGCAGGATTACAAATGATCCATGGAGAAATATTCAATACCGGAGAAACAGTATTTTTTCGCATGAATCGTTTGTTAAAATATATCACAGGGGAGGTTTTAGCCTTGAAGTATCTGTTGACCATTGACCAGGGCACGACTGGAACGACGGCTATCATTTGGGATGAGGACGGCTTGCCTCTGGCTCGGGTGAACCGCGAGCACAGACAGTTCTATCCGCAGCCTGGCTGGGTTGAACACGATGCCGGGGAAATCTGGAGCGCCGTTGTTGATACTGCCGGGCAGGCACTGGAGGAAGCGGCTGTCCGGCCGGCGCAGATTGCGGCCATCGGTGTTACCAACCAGCGGGAAACCTGTGTTTTCTGGGACCGGGCTACGGGCAAGCCGCTCTCGCGGGCTATCGTCTGGCAGTGTCGCCGTACTGCATCGCTGTGCGAGGAATTGCGCGCGAAGGGGTACGAAGATCTATTTCGTCAAAGAACCGGCCTGATCCTTGATCCCTATTTCTCCGGTACAAAGTTGAGCTGGGCACTGCAGAACATCGAGGCTGTCAGGGAAGCATCTGCGGAAGGAAGACTGGCCTTCGGCACCATCGATAGTTGGTTGATTTACAATTTTACCGGCGGAAAGGTTCATGCCACCGATTATTCCAATGCTTCACGAACCCTTCTTTTTGATTTGCATCGCCTGGAATGGAACCCGGAACTGCTGAAGATCCTGGATGTTCCGGCCGAGGTTCTTCCCCGGGTGTTACCCAGCAGCGGGATTTTCGGCATGACGGCACCGGATTCTTTCCTGGGGATGGAAGTGCCCATCGGCGGGGTGGCCGGAGATCAGCAGGCAGCCCTTTTCGGGCAAGCTTGCTTCGAGCCGGGTATGGCCAAGAACACATACGGGACAGGCAGCTTCCTTCTGATGAACACCGGCAAAAAAATTGTTTCTTCCCGCGCGGGCCTTCTCACCACCGTGGCCTGGGGGCTCGAGGGGGAGGTGGAATATGCCCTGGAGGGCAGCGTTTTCATTACCGGTGCGGCGATCCAGTGGCTGCGCGATGAGCTTGGCATCATCGAGAAAGCCTCGGAAGTGGAGGCTCTGTCGCGTGCTATTCCGGATACCGGCGGCGTTTACTTTGTTCCCGCCTTCGTGGGATTGGGAGCTCCATACTGGGATCCCTACGCGCGGGGCCTTATCATCGGTATAACCAGGGGAACGGGAAGGGCACACATTGCCCGTGCAGCCGTGGAGGCCATGGCTTTTCAGAGCCGCGATGTGTTGGAACTGATGAACAGGGAATCGGGTATCTCGCTGAAAGAGATACGTGTTGATGGCGGTGCCGCTGCCAATGATTTCCTTCTACAATTTCAGGCCGACCTGATCAACCTGAACGTTCGCCGTCCGGCCACCCTGGAAACAACCTCGTTGGGAGCGGCTTACCTGGCCGGGTTGGCGGTGGGTGTCTGGAAAAGCCGTGAAGAGATTGCCGACATGTGGAAAGAGGATGCCTGCTTTGAATCGGCAATGGGCGATGTGGAACGCAAGGAGCATTACCGCCGCTGGAAAGCAGCGGTGGAGCGTTCCTTGAAATGGGAAGACACAGAGTGATTGAAAAAAAACAGAGTAAAGGATCGGGTAAACCATGTTCAACGAAGCTTGCTTGATTTACTGTACAGATGGCGGGGAAGAGAAAACGCTGCAATTCAAGAACCTGGCTTGCCGGAAACCGGAATTGCAGATCCGGGTGGAGGAGGAACGGATTTCATCCGGCACGTTGCTCCGTCTGACCCTTCAGACAACCACGCGGATGGAGTTGGTTGATTTTCGGCTGGAAGCGCGTCCGTTGGGGATAGACAAAAATACGCTGATGATGGTAAATGGTTTTCAATCCTGGAGCTCCAGCCACGAGATGGCAAGTGACGAAAGGATCAAACCCGTTTTTTCCCTTTCCCGCTTTGCCACCGAACCTTACGGGGATTACGGTATTTACAGATATCCACATCGGCGGGGAAGATTGCACTCATGGACCTATACCCATTTTCGCAATCCATCCGCTCCATTTTACCTTTTTGGTTCCGTGGATGAGTCGCCAGGCTATACCCTCTTTGATTATGATTTTGACATCGGCACGCTTGTCATCAGCCGCGATTGTCGGGGTGTTTTTCTTCGTGAGGGGGAGAGCTACACCCTGTTGAATCTATATCTTGGTGAAGGCGATGAGAAAGAACTTTTTGCAGATTATTTTTCCCGGTGGTCACTACCCCGGAAAGGGGCACCCCGATGTACCGGCTGGACCAGCTGGTACAACTATTATACCAATGTCACGGCGGATATAATCGAAGAGAATCTTGAAGCCATCCGCAAGGAGAAGATCCCCATTGACGTTTTTCAGATCGACGACGGATATCAACGGGCCGTGGGGGATTGGCTGGAGGCCAACGAGAAGTTCCCGCAGGGGATGAAAGCGGTAGCTGTGAGCATCCGCCGGCAGGGTTTGAAGCCGGGGCTGTGGCTGGCGCCGTTCATCTGTGAACGAAATTCCCGTCTGTTCAGGGAGAAGCCCGAATGGTTACTGAGGGATGACCGCGGCAAGCCCGTCAGGGCCGGATGGAATCCCATGTGGAGTGGTTTCTTTTACGCACTGGATTTCTATGCCGATGGATTCAAAGATTATCTGCTGGAGGTTCTGCGGACTGTTGGCGAGGAATGGGGTTTCGAGCTGCTCAAACTTGATTTTCTTTACGGAGTTGCCATTCTGCCCCACCGTGGGCGCAGCCGCGGGCAGATCATGAGCGAGGCGATGGATTTTATCCATGAAAATGCCGGCCGTTGCCGCCTGCTGGGGTGTGGTGTCCCGCTCGGACCCGCAATGGGGAAAGTTGATTATTGCCGCATCGGCAGTGATGTGTCCCCTTTCTGGGAATACCGCTTGCTCAAATTGATCAATGTTCGCGAAAGAATATCCACCATCAACTCGTTGCGCAACACCATTGGCAGGGCAAGGCTTGACGGTTATGCTTTTCGCAACGACCCCGATGTATTCATCTTGCGCGATGGAAAGGCCGGAGTCAACCGCAACAAACTGAACAGGCAACAGCGCTTTACCCTCTTTTTCGTCAATCATCTGCTGGGGGGCCTCGTTTTTCTTTCCGACAACATAGGGGAATACAGTGTTGAACAGATGAATCTTCTGCGGCAGGCTTATCCGGCAAAAAAGAGGGAAATCATCGATATGATCCCGCAAGGTGACCTCTATCGCATCCGTTTCAGGGTCAACGGGGATGAATACCTCGCCCTGATCAACCTGGGAGGCAAAGCATGCCGTGTAAAGATGGGCCAGGGAACTTATTTTAATCCGGGCCGATTCATCATTCACGGGAACGACGAGGTGCAGTTGTCGCCATACGAATCCCTCTGCCTGCGAAAGGTGGTGCCGATTGATGGCGAACCTTTCCTTCTGGGCGCTTCCGGTCATATTTACCCCGGTGCACAGATCGAAGAAGTGAAGATAGAAAAGGATGGCGTTACTCTCGATATGGACAGGGAGGCAGCGGCGGAAACAAGGGTGTTTTTCGGTGTACCCTCCAGGGAGACCGTTTTATGTGTCAACGGGACCGATTACCGGGCTTGCCTGCAAGAAGATATGTACTATGTGGTAGTCAAACCGGAACCCGGGAAGACACTGCCGCCGGAGCGGGATAGAGGGAAAAAAGAATTGCCGCCTTCCCTGCCCCGTCAGGAACCGGGGCGGCCCACGGCCAGGAAGTTGTATCGAAAAGGCCGGGGCAAATGGCGGGAATAAATAAAGGAGATGCGGATATACATTAACTGTATCCTGTTTGGTGCATTATTCAATTTGCTGTTTGTATTTGTATTTGAAGGCCTGTCACCGTTATAGTAAAATGAAATGGCAGCAGGAAAATGATCTGAAATTTGCAGGATGGTTTTGCATTTGACCGGTTATCGGTTGTTGCAGTCAACAATCAAAAGAAAGAGGTGAAAATCGAGATGAAGGTCAGGGGAAATTTACTGTTGTTGTTGGCGGTTTCATTGGTCGCCTGCATGATTCTTGGGGGCTGTGGCGGTGTTCAAAGTTCACCGGCGAAGGTGGTCGAAGCCTATTTTGATGCCTTTCAACAGAAAGATATGAAAACGGCCATCGGCTATACCCTGAATGACGAGATGAACGATGAATACCTGGCGAATATGGAAGAGCTTCTGAAGGATTTTGAAATCAAAAGCTACAAAGTGGAGAAAGTTGAAAAACTGAACAAGACTCAGGCACTGGTAAGTGTGGAGGTTACGACAGCGTACAGGGGCAATGAGAACAAATCAGTTACCGAGGTTGATGTGATCAAGAGGGACGGGAAATGGTATATCGATGATGGCCGGGACAACAGTGATTGGGATGAAGATCGCAGCCCACCTGAAGGTCCCAGGGGGGATATGGATGATCACGAACACGGGGATGCAGAGAACAATGATGATGCTATTTCCGGGGATACAGACGATGATCGGGATGGCGAGGGGGAACGGTAGATAACAACAACTGGCAGCGTGCAATCGAATCAAAAAGCCTTTGGGAATATCCGTATTGCCAGGGGCTTTTTTTTGCCGGCAAGGACTGAACATGGCAACGGAAATAGAAGTTGATAGATCATCGGCATCGGAAAAGAATTGCCTTTCTGCAACAAGGGAGTCTGCCCTCCGGAAATGATTGTTTCCGATATGTGCATTGCAGATCGGGGAGCGGTCGCCGCTTGTGTGATCCTCCCCGTATATTCACGTTGCCTGTTTGAAACGGGGGGCCGGGATGTACAGGGATATTATCTGCATGTCGCGGAGAAATGGCGAGGCCGTCAATTTCGGTAGAAACCCCCGGAGGTAACAGCCGGAAATCATAGGCTGCCCAGGTTTCCGGCTGTCTACAGCATGGACGACAATACATGCACCTTGGACACTATACCTTTCAGGCTACCGTTGCCATCAACCACGGCAATGGGGAAAGGCGTTTTTGCTGCCATGCTCATGATGTCGGTCAGGACCGTGTCCGGCCTGGTCGTATTCACATCACGTATCAGTATATCCGTGATCTTCAGGTTGTTCTTGTTGGCTTGAATGGTATCATCAATGGTGATCACTCCCTGCAACCTCATCTTCTCTCCTACCACGTAGGCGCTGGAGACCCCATTGCTTTTCATCGTGTTTATGGCGTGGCCAAGACTGTCCCTCAATCTAACGACACTGTTGGGGGTAATCATCACGCTGCTGACAGTGATCACCTGGGTTTTATCCGCATTGTCTATAAATTCTTTGACATAGCCGTCGGCTGGGTGTTCACTCATTTTTTCCGGGGTTGCTACCTGAATTATTTCCCCGTCCTTCATTATGGCCACCCGGTCGCCTATCTTGAATGCCTCGTTAATGTCGTGGGTGATGAAAACTATAGTTTTATCCAATTTCCTCTGGATGGTCAGGAGCTCGAACTGCATATCTTTTCTGACCAACGGGTCCAGGGCCGAGAAAGGCTCGTCCATCAGCAGGATTTCCGGGTCGTTGGCCAGGGCCCTGGCAAGGCCGACTCTCTGTTTCATGCCACCGGAAAGGCTGGAAATTGGCTCGGTATCGTAGCCTTCCAGGCCCACCATGGATAGCATCTCTTTGGCTTTGGTGTGGCGTTCTTCCCTGGGGACTCCTTTTACTTCAAGGCCGTATTCCACATTTCCCAGCACATTTCGATGGGACATCAGACCGAAATGTTGAAAAATCATGGAAACCTGGTTTCTACGATAGTTGTTCAATTCCTTTCTATTGAATTTGCCTATATTTTTCCCCCTGTAGAATATCCTCCCCGATGTGGGTTTGTTGAGCATGTTGAAACATCTTACCAGTGTGGATTTGCCGGAACCGGACAATCCGATTATAACGAGTATTTCTCCTTCCTTTATATCCAGGGATACATCCCAAAGTGCTATTGTCACCCCTGTTTTTTTATAAATGGTATCCTTGTCCGCTCCAGCTTTTTTGAGCTTGATAGCCCTGGATTTTTCTGTTCCATAAAGCTTGGTCACGTTTCTTGTATTTAACAAAATATTATTCATTGGCCATTTCATTGTTTTTCACCAGCCCCTGGGTTAATCTATCCATTACAACTGCTATGATCACTATGGCAGTGCCGGACAACAACCCCCTGCCCATCTGTATACGCTGTACCCCTATCAGTACCTCCATCCCCAGACCCGTGGCACCGATCATGGATGTGGTTACAACCATCGATATGGCCAACATGAGCGTTTGATTTACCCCGGCCATGATTGTAGGCAGGGCCTGCGGTATTTTGACTTTTATCAGGGATTGAAGATTTGTTGATCCGAAAGCCAGTGAAGCTTCCAGAACTTCTTTGTCGATTTGTCTTATTCCGTGATTCGTAAGCCGTATAATGGGCACTATGGCATAGATGGTGGTGGCAATAACTGCCGGTGGTTTACCCAAACCAAAAAACAACAGGGCCGGTATAAGGTATACGAATACAGGCATGGTCTGCATGGTGTCGAGCAGGGGCCGGATCATTCCGTCGGCCCTGTCGTTGGCTGATATCAGGATTCCCAGGGGGAATCCCAATATCAGCGAGATAATGACAGACGCTATGATTATGGACAGGGTTTCATTCATCATCCCCCACAATCCTGTAGCCCCTATGAACAACAACAGGCTGCAATATAACACGCCATTCTTGATTTTTTTTGATAACCTCCATCCGAGGACAAAAACCAGCAGAATTACAACGTACCAGGGAATGAAATTCAAAGTGTTGTAAATGAAATTGACAAAAACAGTCAACACGTTCCTGATGCCATCAAAAAACACATCGTATTTTATACTGAAAGCTCTCACGGCGTCGTCAATGGCTTCCAGGTTTATGGGCAGTATGAAGGGAAAACCATACAGCATGCTCATATTGAATGTTGCCTACTTTCCCAGAATATTTTTCAAGGTTTGAGCGTCTGCAGGATCCAGCCATGCATCCACCAACTCTTCATGTTCCCCGAGGAACCATCTGGCAACTTCAACATAGTCTTCGGTACCGGTTTCCTGCATGTAGGCCAGGGCCTCCGATGTCAACTGGCTCGATGTTCTGTAACGGCCTAGAAATTCCATGAAGCCCCTGTTGGTTTCATCGTCTGCAAATTTGTTGCTTGCAGTTATGGTTACTTTTACTGCCGGGGGCATACACTTGCCGTCAAGGAACGTATCCTTGTCGTAAGGCTCATCGTCCAACAGCACCATGTCATACTTGCCCATCAACCAGGTTGGTTCCCAGTAGTATGCAGCGACAGGTTCTCCCCTCTCATATGCGGATGTTATGGCTGCTTGCAGGGCGGGATCGGAACCTGGCCTGAAATACTCGAAATTGTCATCGAGGTTGTAGTGTAAATATTTTTTATGCATGATTTCATCTATTTCCCAGCCGGGGATGGCGCCATATATCCTTCCCATACCCGGTTTTTCATCATCCGGGAACAATTCGGCATGATCTTTCAAATCCCATACATATTTCAAATCCGGAGCAGAAGCCTCGATGCCCCTTTCCGGATCACCTTCAATCACATATCTGGGAACATATATACCCTGGTAATTGTCATCAAAGTTTATACCCAATTCTTCAAACTTGCCTGCCGCCAGGTCTCCTTCATATGGAGCAATATTGTCAGTCCAATTTTCCATGTTCACGTCTATTTCGCCTTTCAATATGCCTTCGTGCATTACTGCGGTGGTACCGGGAACCTCGGTCCAGGTGTATCCAAATACTTCTTCCGCTATTACCCCGGCTACAGCATTGTGAAACATTATACTCTCCCAACCGGCATTGGCGAAGACAATTTCCTTGTCCCCGGTTTCCGTTCCCTCGGAGCAACCGATACCTGTCAAAGCAAGAGCAAAAAGCAAAACTATACTTATTATCTTTTTCATTCAAAAGCACCGTCCTTCAAATGTTTGTCAATCACGTTTTTTGGGCACGCCGGAATCAATGAAATACAAAAAAGATTACAAAAAAACTATGGAATCCCATAGTTAGCAGGTTAGCATAACAGAACTCCCTTCACGCCTACGAGGTTAGCTGGCGGGTTAGAGCAAAGGGCGGCTCTTCAGATTGATTCACCCCAAAAAAATGGTTCCCCCGTTTCTTGTAACAAGAATTAGGCGATGCTATTTGTATTTAGTTTTCCCAACCAATACGTTTAGCAATATAACATAAGAGTACATCTTTTGCAAATTTGCCGTAACGGCGGAGTGAGTCAAATATTATCGGGTAATGCCTTGACCTCAAATAAATTTATGGAAAAAATGTTAAACCATTCACCGATTTTCAATACCAACAACCTGTATCATTTTTTTCTCCTTCATCTTTATCCAGAGTGCACACGTACCATGGTTAGCATACAACCTGGCTGCATTTTCTCCTTGACAAATATTTGTTCGTACAACCAGTTTTGGGAGCAAGTCCCCGGTTTTCCAAAGAAGGAAATAAATGCTCTTTTAACGAAATATGCCTGTAGGTTTCCGGGAAGGGGTAGAAAAGCGTGGGGAAGATTTTGGTCGTGGCGGAGAAACCCTCGGTGGGGCGTGATCTGGCCCGGATCTTGAAATCCCGCAAGAAAGAAGACGGGTATATGGATGGTTCCGATTATGTGGTTACCTGGGCTATTGGCCATCTGGCCAAGCTTTACGATCCAGGTGATTACGACCAGAAATTCAAAAGGTGGAGCATGGGCAATTTGCCATTGATCCCTCCCCGGATGAAGATCAAGGTGGACCCCAAGCACAAGAAACAGTTTGATACGGTCAAGATGCTGATGAACAGTACCCAGGTTGCATCCATCATCTGCGCTACCGATGCCGGACGCGAGGGGGAACTGATCTTTCGCTATATTTATGAACTGGCCGGGTGCAAGAAGCCGGTTGAACGGCTGTGGATTTCCAGCATGGTGGACGAGGCCATCAAGAAGGGGTTCCAGTCCCTCAGGCCCGGGAATGAATTCGATAATCTTTTTTATTCCGCACGTTGCCGTTCCGAAGCCGACTGGCTTGTCGGTATCAATGCTACCCGTGCTTTCACGGTGCGTCTGGGCCATCTGTTCTCGGTCGGCCGTGTGCAGACACCCACACTGGCCTTACTGGTCCAGCGACAGGAAGAGATCGACAACTTCGTGGCACAGGATTACTGGGAAATCCGTGCTCATTACCCCGGTTTCAGCGGCCTCTGGTACGATTACCGCAAGAAAGTGAGCCGTACCTACGACCAGAACAGAGCCCGGGAGATAGCAACGAAGGTAGAGGGCAAGAATGGCATTATCAGCAATGTCCGGGAGGAAACAAAAAGGGAACTTCCTCCGCAACTCTACGACCTGAATGAACTTCAGCGTGACGCCAACAAAAGCTTCGGTTATCCGGCCCAGAAGACTCTCGATATAGCCCAGAAATTGTATGAAAAATACAAGGTGATCACCTACCCCCGTACCGATAGCCGTTATCTACAGGAAGAGATGGTCCCCGGCCTGAAGGCGTTGATTGAAAATATGGGGGCCGGCAACCCTTCCTACCGTCAGTATGCCGATTATCTGCTCGGCCTGCCCGAGCTGCCGATCACCGGGCGGATCGTGGACAACCGCAAGGTGACTGATCATCATGCCATCATCCCCACGGGAAAGACAGCCAATCTTCCATTGCCCGACCGTAAAATTTATGACCTTGTTGCCCTTCGCTTGCTGGCTGCTTTCTACCCGCCGCATATCTATAAAATCACGTCGATCACGGCAGAGATAGAGGGGGAACATTTTGTTTCACGGGGCAAGGTGGTGGAACAGGAGGGGTGGAAGGGTCTCCATGGAAATATTTCCGAGGAAACCGGAAATGAAAATGAAAGCCGCACCGATTCCCGTTCCGTGAAAGATACTGACCGGGAACAGATACTGCCGGCGCTGCACGAGGGAGACCCTGTCAGGGTTTGCAGTACGGAAATACTCCAGAAAAAAACCAGGCCTCCGGCTCACTACACCGAGGCAACCCTGCTTTCAGCCATGGAGAACGCGGGGCGGTTTGTCGATGATGATGAACTGAAGGAACACCTGAAAGAGAGGGGATTGGGTACCCCGGCCACCCGTGCGGGCATTATCGAACGCTTGATTGCCGTGGGCTACCTGACGAGGGAGGGGAAGAAACTTGTTCCTACCCGAAAGGGGATTGGCCTGATCGGTGTGGTTCCATCAGAGCTGAAATCTCCGGAGATGACCGGCGCATGGGAGCAGAAACTGAATGACATCAAGAAGGGACTTCTGAAGCCGACGGAATTCATGGTTGATATAAAGGATTATACTGCACACGTGGTGGGGGAAGCCGGGCGGGTGGATGCAGGGAAAATCGGGGCGTGGGAAAAAGATGAAGGGGAAAACAATACCGGGCACCGGGCTTCAACGGGCCGATCGTTGGGTAGTTGCCCTTCCTGCAAGAAAGGCGAGGTAGTCGCCAACTCGAAGGGATACGGCTGCAACAGATGGCGGGGAGGGTGCACTTTTTTTATCGGGCGGCAGATACTCGGGCGGCGGATAGGGATAGAAGACGTGAAACGGCTGATTCTTGAAGGAGAAACAGGCCTGATCGAGGGATTCACCTCGAAAAAAGGAAAGAAATTCAGGGCGCGCCTGGTTCTGGAAGAAGGTGGCCGTATCAGCTTCAAATTTACCTGATGGCGGCCGGTTTTCACATCTTCATTGGAGAGGGGGGATTTTCGGGTGATCAAGATATTGCATACCTCGGATCTGCATCTTGATGGAGGAAGGGAGGAGAGGTGGGCTGCACTTGCAGAGATTGTCAAGCTGGGCAGGGAGGAGCGGATCGATGTTATGGTCATCTGCGGCGATCTTTTTGACAGGCATGCCGATGTGGAAGGTTTGTACCCGCTCTGGAAAAGGGTATGGGCAGGCGCTGACTTTCGGGTTCTGATCCTGCCCGGCAACTGCGATGCTGACAGTTACCCGGAGGGCCTCTTTCCGGGAGAACGGGTAGAGGTTATCCGCAACTTTGATGAGCCGGTCAAGATAGGGGGCGTCAGGTTCTGGGGAATGTCCGGCAGTGTTTTTGGAAGTGCACGGATTGCCGCCGCCCTCTATTCCCGGAAGGAGGAACCGGGCGGGGGGGATACGGAGATACTCCTTTATCATGGAGAGCTTCTGGACTCTTGTTTCAGCAGGCAGGATTTTGGGGATGAGGGATATGAACATTACATGCCCCTGAAATTGGCCTATTTGAAAGGCCTGCCCTTTGATTATATTCTGGCCGGGCATCTTCATTCCCGTTTTGCGGTATGGAATCTGGAGTGCGGAGGTTATTTTGTTTATCCCGGGTCACCTGTTTCGATTACCCGTCACGAGACAGGTTTGCGGAAGGTGAATATTTTTACCGTCGGAGACCGGCCCTGCGCCAGGGAACTTGCAACCTTGCACTACGAAGAGGTGAAAATCCATCTTGACCCCTGGGGTGACGATCGTAACCCCGTCGAGATTGTTGGCGAGTGTCTGGAAAAACTCCCCGTCACGGCAGAAGTGATCCTGTCTGTGAAGGGATTTGTTGACGGGGGGAGGTTGGGCATGGACAGGAGGGAACTTGTAAAAGAAATTGACCGTGTCGCTGCCCCACGCTGCAACGGTGAAATAAATCATGAATTCGAGGACATCCGCCCCGTGCTGGAAAATGAAATCTTCCGCCAGTTCAACGAGAAAATCGTGGAGGCGGATTTTTCGGAAGAAAAAAAGGCCGGGGTTAGAGAAATGCTTGTCAGAGCAATGATGGGGGTAAATACATGAAGATAAAGGAATTTTCCATCTCCCGGTACGGCCCCCTGGATCATGGTAGCTACACTGACCTGGGGAACTTCAACTTGTTGTTCGGTTGGAACGAGGAAGGCAAAACGCTGACAATAGATGCGCTGATCAAGATGCTCGTTGGCAAAGCTTCCCGCGGCTTTGACCGGATCAACAGGGTGGAGGAAGAACCGGAGGGTTATATCCTCCTGGAAAAAGATGGCCCGGGAGAAATCAAGTTGCCGCGGGATGGCACCCTGACCACCGTTACGGGGTTGACTGCTTACGAGTGCCGCAACATCTTTGTCATCCGGGACAGTGATCTGGCGATCGCCAACGAGGGCGACTTCTACAAATATGTGACGGACCGCCTGGTGGGCCTCAAGACGGAGGAAATTGACCGCATCATCGGTGAATTGCGTCATACAGGGCATCTTACCCGGAAAGGTGATTTTCAGGACACCCCTCCCTTGAGACTCGGAACCCGCATGCGGCAGGCGATGAAACTGATGGGTGAAATAGACAACCGGCAGCAGGTACTTACGGGAGCCGGTTTTGAACAGATGGAAAATGAACTCCGGGAAACAGAACAGAAACTGGATGGGCTGGAAAACGAACCGGGGTGGCATGAAACGGCCGAAAAAAAAGAAAAATTGTCTGCCGGCCGTGAAGCACTGGATTCCCTGTGCAATGTTATGGAGGCTTGCAAGGATCTTTCTGTATTCAACCGGGACGATGAACAGAAATGGCAGGAGTACGAGACTGTTGTCAGCGGTAATCGGGCTGAACTGAATCTGCACTCTGCAAGTCTGGAAGAGGAATCAAGGAAACTGGAGCGCTACTGCAAGTCGAAAGAAACGGAAGAATTTCTGATGCAGGGGTATATACGCAGCAGGGATCGACTCGAGGAGGATCTGAAGCCCAGGATAGCGGCCTATCAAACCCGGAAAGAACAGTTCATGCGGGCAAAATCGCATGGTTGGGGGAGTTTTCTTTCCGTTTTCGGGCCACTGTCCATATTATCTTTCCTGCTTTCCACTGCCGGGATGTTCCTCTGGGAACAGGGCGGAGAATGGTTTTTCACCATGGCGATTCTAACTCTGGCAGCAATGTTGATCTATGCCGGATTCCTGTTTCGCATGGCCGGAAAAAAACGGCTTCTTGATGACCTGATGAAAGGAATCATCGAGGAGGCCGGGGAATTGAAATTCAAAGCCGAGACACCGGCCGGCGTGCTGGAAAAGATCGATGAATTTTCCCGTGCCGGTGCAGAAAAAAACAGGAAGATACGGGAATTGGAAGAAGAGATAGCCCTTTGCCGCAAGAAGATAGATACTTTGAACGATGAAATGGAAAAACTCGAAGCCATTGCCCGGGATGCGGAAGAAAAGATCAAAGAACTGAAAGAAAATGCCGGGGTAGATACTTTGCAGGAATATCAAGATCGGTTGAGACGCCGCGAGGAGCACGAGCGGGAGGCGGAGGGCCGGGCAGGGGTGTTGACCGATCTGTTTGGTGTGGAGGATGCCGATGATATAAACACCAATATTTCTTTCTGGAGGGAAATAATTGCTCTCCCTGGCGAGCGTCTTCGATCGACGGGGGGGCTCGTCTCCTCCGGGTATGACGGGGACAACCATGAATCGGTTCAGGATGAACGTTACCGGTTGAGGAACCGCAAGCAAGAATTGGTTCATGAACTTGAAAAACACGGAAGAGAAATGGAGATCCTGGGCAGGGAAATCAATACCTGCCTGGCTGCGGAGAATGAATATATTTCTTGCCGTACAACGAATGATCTTCGGGTGGCCCGGGAAAAATTACAGCGATTCATCTCCACATACCAGCAGCGCCGCGCATATACCCATGCTGCTATAAATATACTTGAACAGATCGGTGCAGAAGAGGAAAAAAAGGTTCAGGACCTTTTCGGCCCGGGCAGTGCAGTTAGCAAATATTTTGCGCGGATAACGGATAACCTCTATACAGAAGTCTCCCTGAACCGGGAAAATGGCATGATCGAGGTCCTTCGCTCCGACGGTCAGAGATTGAATGCCTGGCAACTTTCGGGCGGAGCGTACGACCAGCTGTATCTCTGCATCAGGATTTCTCTGGGAGAGAAGTTGTTGTCAGGCAAGAAAGGCTTTTTCATCCTGGATGATCCTTTCTTGAAATCGGACACCCGCCGCCTGGTGAACCAGATCAATTTTTTGCGTGACCTGGCTGCCCATGGCTGGCAGGTGATATTCTTTACCGCCAAGGATGAAGTTAAAACAGTTCTGGCAGGGGCTATCGAACGGGGAGAAGTCAGGTTGATCATGATGTAGCCGGTGTCTGAAAGAGATGCCTTGCAAGAGGCGGGAACCTGCAGATCGGGGGTAAACTGTTTGAAGCTCATATGGTTCGGGGACGGGCATGCGCAGGGGGTGCTCATCATCTTTGCCCTGGGGGCAATTGCACTGGTCATGCTCCTGGCTCTGGCATCTGCTTTTTTCCCGCGGGAATCAAGCCAGGATACGATCCGTTATTTTGATCAGGGATTCCTCGAGCAGGCCGCTCGTTACCAACGCTCAAGCATAGGCGTTTTTATCATCAACAAGCTTATAATATGGCTGTTTTATGCTGCTTTGATCGGTTTCACATGGAAATATTTCGCCGTATACAGGCCATCAAGTCCATGGTTGGTTCTTGGTTTTGTTTTTCTGCTGTTGACAGCTCTGCTCCTCCTTACATTTCCCCTTGATCATTATCGTGGATTCGTTATGGAGCATCGTTTCGGGCTCGCTACCAGTACATTTGTAAACTGGTTGGGCGATCATGCCAAATCGGCGGGCATCTCCCTGGTTACCTCCGGCTTTTCATTCTGGATCCTGTATCTGCTGAGGAACAGATTCGCGGACGGGTGGTGGATCATTGCCGGACTGCTGTTGTCCATCTTTCTGATTGTTTCCGTCTTCCTCTCGCCCCTTCTGATCGACCCCCTCTTTTACCGGTTTTACCCCCTGAAAGATGAACAGATGCGTTCGCGCATTGCAGATATGGCCACGGAGGCAGGAGTGGATCTGGACGAGGTTCTGGTAGCCGATGCCAGCCGGAAGACCAACAAGGCCAACGCTTATTTCACGGGATTGGGCGGGACAAAGCGAGTCGTTATCTACGATACCCTGGCCACTCGTTTTTCCGCAGAAGAATCCCTGGCCGTGATCGCCCATGAAATCGCTCACTGGCGATACGGGCATGTTTTCAAGGGTATCATACTGGGCATTGTCGGTATTTTTTCGGCTCTGTTCATCCTTCATATTCTTGCAATCAAACTTGGTCTCGGCGGGGGAGACATGCGCATCATCCCCCTGGCGCTTCTGTTCGTCTCGCTCCTTTCCTTTGTTGCCATGCCCGTGGGAAACAGTGTTTCCAGGCATTTTGAAAGGCAGGCCGACCAGGAAGCGATACGTTTGACCGGCGATCCGGAAGCTCATGTTTCCCTGTTCAGAAACCTTGCCCATGTCAACCTGTCCGAGGTGGAACCGCATCCCTACATCGAATTCCTGCTGTATTCCCACCCTCCCCTGATGGAAAGGATAAGAGCGGTAAAATAGAAAAAATGTCCCGCGGAAGCCCATCATACCGCTTCATTATCGGCTTTCAATGAATTTGCCGGTACCGGGGGGCTAAATTTGTTCGGGCAGCGACATCTTTCATCATATTTAGCTCAATTTTCCTCATCAGATTCACCTCGTTTTAATAAAATCAATACGAGGTAACTTTCCAAAAACCGGGACATTTTCCCCTGTCTTCTGATGGGACATTATCGCATGTGAATCACTTTGACTCACTCCGAGAAAAACCGGGTATTGACAAAATAATTATCGTATGCTAAAGTTATCCCCAAGTTGAATATTGTAAACAATGACGGGAAGTAGTAAGCAATTGTTGACAACGCAGAGAGCCGGGTTGAAGGGTAACCTGAAGCTGTGAGCCCGGTGTTGTGAGCATTGCCGAATGGATCCCCGAGTTTGCCGGCTGAAATTTGTTTGAATCTTGATTTTCTACAAAGAGTATGCCTGGCCGGAGCTTCCGCCGATAAAAGGAAGCAGGTATCGGAGACAATGGCAATTTCACGGCGAAGTCTCCCGCACCTGATAAAGAGATCTGTTTGTTTCAACAGATAACTCGGGTGGCACCGCGAGAAACCCCCTCGTCCCAAGATGGGCGGGGGTTAATTTTTTAAGGAGGTGTTTTTGACCGCTTTTTGTCCTTGCAACCGTCTCGAAAAAATTCCAAAGGAGGTTGTTCATGATGCAGGAGAACAGAATAATTCTACCCGAAAGAGAGATTCCCAGGGCCTGGTACAACATACGGGCCGATATGCCAAATCCTGTCAAACCGCCGCTTCATCCCGGTACGGGTCAGCCTGCAACCGCGGATGATTTTGCGGCCCTTTTCCCGATGAACCTCATCGAGCAGGAATTTTCGGTGGAAAGGTTTATCGATATCCCCGAAGAAGTGCTGGAAAAACTTCTATTGTGGAGGCCGACCCCGCTGGTAAGGGCTTATGCCCTGGAAAAATATCTGAAAACGCCGGCCAGGATCTACTTCAAAGATGAGGGCGTCAGCCCCGCCGGAAGCCACAAGCCGAATACGGCCGTAGCACAGGCGTATTACAACAAGGTGTCCGGAATCAAGAGGCTTACCACGGAAACGGGTGCCGGTCAGTGGGGAAGTGCCCTTAGCCTGGCCTGCAAACTTTTCGGACTTGAATGCAGGGTCTACATGGTGCGGGTCAGTTACGATCAGAAACCGTACCGCCGCGCGCTCATGAAATTGTGGGGGGCCGATTGTTTTCCCAGCCCCAGCGAGGAGACCGCTTTCGGGCGAAAATTTCTGCAGGAAGATCCTGATTGTGCCGGCAGCCTGGGAATTGCCATCAGCGAGGCGATCGAAGACGCCGCCAATTCCGAGGATACCCGTTATTCACTTGGAAGTGTGCTTAACTTCGTCATGCTCCATCAGACGGTCATCGGCCTGGAAGCGCAAAAACAGTTCGCGGCAGTGGGCGATTATCCGGATATAGTTATCGGATGCGTGGGCGGCGGTAGCAACTTCTCCGGCATTGCCTATCCATTTTTGCGCGACAAGATTCATGGAAAGGAAATTGACATTGTTGGAGTTGAACCAACTGCCTGCCCAACCTTGACCCGGGCTCCCTTCGGTTATGATTTCGGGGACACGGCTCAACTGACGCCGCTACTGGCGATGCATTCTCTTGGTCATGATTTCATGCCCGCGCCGATACATGCCGGTGGGTTGCGTTACCACGGCTCCTCACCGTTGCTGAGTCAGCTTCTGATTGACAAACTTGTTGAGGCCAGGGCTTACAACCAACTGGCCACCTATCGGGCCGGTGTAACCTGGGCGCGAGTTCAGGGGTCAGTAATTGCCCCCGAGACCACCCATGCCGTTGCGGCGGTGATCGAAGAAGCGCTGAAAGCAAAAGAAGAAGGGCGGGCCAAAACGATCCTGTTCAATCTGAGTGGACATGGGTTTCTTGATCTCAGCGGGTACGAAAACTACCTGGATGGAAATCTTACCGATTATTCCCTTCCCGAGGAAGAAATTGAAAGAAGTTTTAAATTAATTTCAAAACATCCGCGGCCGTGAAAGCGGGCAAAGGCAGAAAATGAATCGGGAAGCGGCTTCAACCCTGTTTAAACGCCCTCTCCGGGGAAAAAAAATAACCACGGGAGGGCATTTTTGTAATAGTAAGATAGTTAATAGTTTTTTAACAAGAAGGAATATAGACTTTTTTGTAGAACTATCTATTTTTAGGAAGGTTAACGTTTTGAAGTATTGTTATTTGATATCTGTTAAATTAAGGGGGCCGGGGAATGTTCTAGGTTACCTTCCGTACAGTTTCACAGATGCTTCTGGAGATGATATGTCTTGTTTATTGCAATGAAGGAATACCGAATGTTTTTGACGAATAAAACAAGATGTACTGATCTTTACTTTTTCAGACAGGAGGTGGTTCTGGCTAGTCAATAGATCTTTTCTAGGCTTTTATATTATAAAAGAAGAATTTGGGGGTGGTAAAGAGTGACACCGAAAACGTTTGAACGTGGGGCTTTTATTTCACACTACAAGGAATTCACAGAACATAAACCAATAACGACCATACCTCTGCCCGATGAAGTGGTAATTCCCCTGCACCAGCATACAGGGGCACCATGTTCAGCCATGGTCGAAGTTGGGGATAAGGTAAAGACAGGGCAGAAAATAGGTTCCAGTGATGCTTTTGTCAGCGCGCCTATTTTTTCCAGCGTGGATGGCGAGGTAATTGCCATTGAACCACGGCCGTATTTCACGGGAACGAATGTCAATGCGGTGGTAATCAAGGTGGCTCCCGAGCAGGAAGAGCCCCAGTGGAAGGACAATGACATCAGCAAAGTCAGCGCTGACCAGATCAAGGAGTATATAAAGGAAGCGGGAATTGTGGGGATGGGAGGAGCGGCTTTCCCTACTCATGTCAAATTGAGCCCTCCCCGATCCATCGATGCAGTAATCATCAACGCTTGCGAATGCGAGCCTTTCCTGACCTGTGACCATCGCAACATGTTGGAGATGCCCGAAGCATTGATCGAAGGTACCAAACTGATCGCCAAAACGGTTGGTGCTCCCATGATCTATTACGGCATCGAGACCAACAAAGGCGATGCCATGGAAGTGATCAGGAACAGGATTTCCAGAGAGAAAAACATGGAAGTTGTTGAACTGGATGTCAAATATCCACAGGGTGCCGAAAAACAGTTGATCAAGGCTGTAATGGATCGTGAGGTACCCCCCGGCAAACTGCCGTTTGACGTAGGCGTTGTCGTGCAGAACGTGGCCACGGCAATTGCTGTTTACGAGGCTGTCAGGTATGAAAAACCCTTGTATGAAAGGGTCTTGACCGTGAGTGGCGACGGGATTGCCAGGCCGGGCAATATCAAGGCAAGGATAGGGACATGCATCGATCATATCATCGAACAATGTGGCGGAATCAAGGCCATGGGCCAGGCGAAGGTAATCATGGGCGGACCGATGACCGGCTGGGCGCAGACCCGTCTTGACATACCCATCACAAAAGGCTCCAGCGGTATACTGGTATTCGGTACGGAGATGATTGCTGAAACCGAACATGAAGCTTGCGTACGCTGCGGAAAATGTGTTGACCATTGTCCGATGGGACTCTATCCGAACTATATCGGCACATATGCAGAAACCGGCAGATACGAACTGGCGGAGGAATGGGGTGCCATAGACTGTTTCGAATGCGGGGTCTGTGTTTATGTCTGTCCTTCAAACAGGCCTATTGTGCAGTTTGTGCGCGAAACCAAGCAGTATCTGGCCGCCAAGAAAAAATAATGATTGTCTGTAAAATCCGATCATGGACAAATTGTTTTCGAGGAGGGATTTAGAGTTGGACAAAGATTTAAGGCTTGTTACATCGCCGTCTCCACATTTACGTTCCGGGGAAACCGTATCCGGCGCCATGCGTGATGTACTTATTGCCCTTCTGCCGGTTACCGTTGTTTCCATTATTTTGTACAAACTGAACGCCGTATTTCTGATTGCGGTATGTTTGGTGACTGCGGTCCTTACAGAACTGATATTCCGCAAGCTTCTTGGAAAAAAATCAACATTGGGTGATAGCAGCGCCATGGTTACCGGTCTGCTCGTGGCTTTATGTTTCGGTCCGGGAACAGCATGGTGGACGGCTGCTCTGGCTACCTTTATCGGGGTCGGGCTGGCCAAGGAATTGATGGGGGGGTTGGGATGGAACCGTTACAATCCGGCTCTGTTCGGTAGGGTTTCGGTCATCCTGATAGTTCCCCTGTTCCAGCTGGTTACATCGGGCTTTGCTCCCCTGAAACCGTATCTGGGCAGTATCGATACCCTGACCCAAGCTACTCCCCTTGCACTTCTTGCTCAAGGCGAAGGAATGCCGAGTCTTCTTAAGGTCCTTATCGCACATCCGGGCGGGGCACTGGGTGAGACGACAGCGCTTTTTGTAATCCTGGGCGGGCTTTATTTGCTGCGCAAAGGACATATTTCCTTGCATATTCCAATCTCCATCGTGGCCACCGTATTCATCATTGGCCTGGCTACAATTCCCACCTTGGGTTGGGAAGGGCCTTTTTACCATGTTCTGACCGGTGGTGTTCTGCTCGGTGCTCTGTTCATGGCTACCGATTGGGTTACCAGCCCGATCACCACCAAAGGGAAAATCATTTTTGGTATCGGTATCGGTCTGTTACTGATGATTTTCCGGTTATGGCTTGCCCCCACCGAAGGGACGGCTTTTTCGATCCTGATCATGAACGCTTTTGTTCCGCTTATTGATCGTTACACGAGAAGGCTCAAGTTTGGTGAGGTCAAGGAGGGCGGGGCAACGGTCGTTCCCGCCAAGCCGGTGGAGAAGAGTAGTTAACGATTGCTATCATAAATATCAAAAGCAAGCAAGGGCAAATTACAGGGGGTGGGGTTGCTGTTATGGAAATCACACTTTGCATGATAATGAAACTGACCGGGGAAGCGCCCGCTAGAAGGCATTTCTGTTCCGGATCGATAGGGAGGTGTAGAACATGAAAAAAGCCATGTTATTCGATACATCCAAATGCACGGGATGCCGTGCTTGCCAGGTAGCTTGCAAACAATGGAATCAGCTGCCGGCAGAGCAGACAGAATTCAGAGGAACCTATGAAAACCCACCTGCTTTTTCTGCCAACACCTGGACCAAGATTGGATTCAGGGAATACTACAACGAGGAACTTGACAAGGATCAATGGATATTTACCAAACTTGGCTGCATGCACTGTACGGATGCTGCCTGCATAAAAGCTTGCCCGGCGGGTGCGATCAGTCATACCGATTTTGGCACGGTGGTTATCGATGATAAAAAATGCATCGGTTGCAACTACTGCGTTGCCAACTGTACTTTCAACGTGGTGGGGTTTGACCGGGTTGCCAACGTTGCGCGCAAGTGTACCTTCTGCCATGACCGTCTCTCGAACGGTGAGATTCCGGCCTGCGCAAAAACCTGTCCCACCGGTGCATTGACCTTCGGTGATCGCAAGGAGATTATCAGTCTGGCCAAGAAAAGAAGGAAAGAACTCCGGGAGGGTAGTTTCCCCAAAGCCGACATTTATGGCCTTGAGGAAGTGGGAGGAACCGGAATGCTCTATATCCTGAAAGAAGGCAAGGATAATGCGGAAGCCAAGTACGGCTTGCCGACCAATCCGCGGGTTCCTTTCGCGGCTTATATCTGGGACTATGTCTTCAAGCCGGTAAGAATGGTTCTGGTTGCAGCTCTGGCGTTGGCACTCTGGGCCAACAAATCAGATTCCAAGAAACAACCGGCAGCCGGTCAGTAAAGAGGCGGATAGCAACGGGCCTGTACCTGGTAGCTGGTACAGGCCCGTTTATTTTTGTTAGTGAATTGCGGCCCCTTTTTTTTACCCTTTTTCTTTCTACTCCAGCAGTTCGACAAAGGCCTGGATCCGGGTTTTGATTGCTCCTTCCGGCTGGAAACTGTAATTATCATCAATATGCAACATGGGCAGGCCCTTTTCCTTGAGGTAATCCCGCAAGTCGGGGTAATCAAGTTGGTGTGGATCACAGAAGGCGATGGTGTAGCCGATTACCCCGTCCGCCTTGAATTTTCTGGCCAGATCGACGATATAATCGAAACGTTTGCAGCCCGGGCCGCGGTCGGTGCGCGGACATTCAAAATTGACCAGATAATGCTCTTTCAAGGCCTGGTAGGGATCCTCCAGGTCGGGCACATCCTGATTCCAGGTCCGTGTTCCGATGCACGTGTCGTCGGAAACCACCTGGGCACCCGCCTCTTCGATGAATCGATAAAAAGTGGGATCATCGATGATACAGCCCCAGACCATGATCCTTGCCCGTGGGGGCTCCTTCACGGGGCGATTTTTTACTTCTTCAATAACCTCTTCCAGAAGTTCCCCGAATTCCTCGGCGGGCAGAACCCCGCCGAGGACCAGTATATCCATGAGTTCACTGCTGAGCAGTGTGGGGTTGTCGCCACCGCGCATCCGGTAAAGTTCCCTGATCAGGGCGCGGTTGCGATTGAATACAGCTATTGACTCCCTGATCATATCCTCGCTTATCTTTTTTCCAGTATACTCTTCCAGGCTTTCCTTGAAAAAAACAAGTTCCCGCCTGTAAAAATCCTGTGACCAGCTGAAGAGCTGGTGGGGATAATTTACCAGACGTGAATAATCGAGCGGCCGGTAGTAGGTCCATATGCCGTAGAGCCTCTGGACCATATCACAACTATGTGAGACAACCAGCCCATCCAGGAACTCCAGGCGCCCTTTCATTTCCTGTGCATAACAGTTGCGGACGTAACTGCAACCGTATGGTTCCAGGTGAGAGTCAACTTCGGAAGTTGTATCTCCCGGGATCCCGGTGATCCGGTAGGGCACTATTCCTGCCGCATGAATTATCTCCGGCGGAGCAAAGCAACAGATATAGCCAAATATTTTTTTACCTTCTTTTTTAAGTTCCTCGGCCCTTTTGCTGCGATTGCGGGAAAGCTCTGCTACGCGGGCCAGGCCCTTGAGTTCAGACATATTCCATCGCTCCTTTTTTACTGTAAATAATACTGCGCGTTGACCGAACCGAAGCAACTACACGGGAAAAAAGTATTATTTACTTTTTTTTGATTTCTCCAATGTTTCCATGAATGCTTGCACCCTGTTCTTGATCTGGGCATCCGACCAGTGCCTGGGGTCAGCCATGTCGCTCTCGAAAACCAGCGATGGTATCCCCAGTTCAGCCAGGCGATTTTTGGAATGAATCTGTCCGAAGGACATTACCCGGCATGAACGGGTCAGATGCATGATGGCCCCGTCCAGGCTGAATTCATCGACAAGGTGTTTGAGCAAGTTCCCACCGGTTATACCCCCGAATACGGCGGGGTTGCATATTTCCGGCATTGTCTCGGTGCCGAAGGCATGGATCATCCTTGCCCGTGACCAGGTTCTTTCCACCAGTGCTTCAATCGGGTCGCTGATATCGTATTCCATCCATTCGGTGATATTGTACGGGGACTCGAAGGCCACAACTGCCCCCAGGGATTCCAGATAGTTGAACATGCCAAGATTGTACCAGGGGGGAAGACCGAACCAGATCAGCCGGTATTTTTCTTCCTCCAGGACACCGATCTTGTTGTCAACACGGTGCTTGACTTCCTCGTACATCTCCTTGTAGAACTCCACCGCTTCCGGTTCACCGATCATGTACATCTGGGGGATGATGGCGCTGAAATAATCGGTAGATCCCATCGGGCAGGGTTTTGCCCTGCGCAGGTATACCACTTCCCGCCAGTATTTCAAGGCTTCATGTGACATTTTGAGCAACTCCCGCAGCAGGTCCAGGTCAAGTTTTTTGCCGGTTTGTTTTTCCAGAAATTCTATCTGGCCGTAAAGATCTCTGCGCAGTTGTTCCTTGTAATGCTCGATTATGCGGGGATCATCGACGTCAACATCCCATGGGGGAGCCAGCGGGTCCGAACTGTAAACCGGTACATCTATGTACCTGGTGGCGATGGTCTGGAACCACTTCCAGCGGGGTTCACAGGCAAAACCGGAACCCAGCAGCATGGTAGGATGGCCCATCCCACCGAGGGGTGCCTCCGGAACCTCCCCCGTGTCAACGTATTTTTTACAGTAACCGAGAGTGTTGGTGACATACGAGCACAGCTCCGGCGAATACCCTTCCCCCTCTGCTGTTTTGATGAAGTCGAGTGCGATCATGGATGCTGCGCACATCGTCCCAAAATTTTCGGGCCATTCCCAGAGCAGGTCGAAAACCTTCAGAAGTTCCGGGGGGATTCCCACCATACACCAGGCCAGAGGCTCGTTTTCATCTTTTCTGGCCATCATTCTCATGAAAAAGCGAGGCAGAAGTTCTTTGATTTTCCTGGTCGTCTGCAAGTGTCTTTTGGCGCGTTTCATTTCACTGACAGTCATATAAAACCTCCTAAGTATACGTTATGTGATATAGACAGTATATTTGGATATTTGGGACATCTATTATAGATTCGCTGTTCGGGGACAATTTCCTGCCAATAGGGATCGATTCATACCGGGAAGCGGGGCAGCCATATCCTTTTTCCCGTTATTTTGCAGGTGGAATAACCTTTTTTTGTTTGACAATTGCCATAATATCGTGTTAATATTTCTTCAAAGTTTGGGGGAAAAATGCACATGAACAAATTGAAATTGGGCCTTCCCGCCGGCAGCCTTCAGAATTCCACGTTGGAAATATTCAAGAAAGCCGGTTACAACATTACCCTTACGGAAAGATCTTATTTCCCGTATATAGATGATGAAGAAATTGATTGTATCTTGATTCGCGCCCAGGAGATACCCGATTATGTACAGGAAGGGGTCATGGATGTTGGCCTGACCGGGAAAGATTGGATTACCGAAACGGGTGCGGATGTCATGGAAGTAGCCGAACTGGTATTTGCCAAGACAGGCCTGAGACCGGTACGGCTCGTTCTTGCTGTTCCGCAGGATTCGGAGATCAACACCATCGGTGACCTCGGGGGGAAGAAGATTGCCACGGAACTGGTGGAGACCACGCGTCGTTATTTGAAAGAGAAAGGAATTGCTGCCACCATCGTCTTCTCCTGGGGAGCCACGGAAGTAAAACCGCCTGTTCTGGCCGATGCAATCGCCGAGCTCACCGAAACGGGGCGCTCACTCAAAGCCAACAACCTGCGTATTCTGGAGACGATCCTTGTTTCCACGCCGCGGCTGGTCGCCAACCGGAAGAGCTGGGAAGACCCGTGGAAGAGAAAAAAAATAGAAAACATGGTCATGTTGCTTGAGGGGGCGCTGTTGGCCGAGCAGAAGGTGGCCTTGAAAATGAATGTCAGCGCTGACAATCTGTCAAGGGTGATGGAACTGTTGCCCGCTCTGCGCAAGCCTACCATTTCCAACCTGTTCCAGGAGGAATGGTATGCGGTGGAGACTGTTGCTGAAGAGAAGGAGGTCAAGGAACTGATCTGCCGTTTGAAGGAAGCCGGGGCCGAAGGCATTTTCGAATATCCATTGAACAAGATTATACCTTGAAACTGCAATCGAAAGCCGGGGTGATGAGGATCAATCGATCGGTCTTCTTCAGAAAAACATTTGTATGCCCGATCTGCCGGAACAAATTCAGGGAATATCGCATCAAAAAAAGCAGGCAGCGGATTATCAGGGTCGATACAGATTTTGCTACTCATTGCGATGGCCCCAACCCGATCTATTATACGGTCAGTGTATGCCCTGTCTGCGGCTACAGTTCCACCAAGAATTTTACCATGCCATCTTCGGCTACGCACAGAAAGCTCAGGTCGGTTCTACTTCCCAGCGGGGAAGATTTCAGCGGGGAACGCACACCTGAATTGGCCATTCTTTCCTTTCAACGGGCTATCGTCTGTTCTGTCTTGAACCGGGAGAGAGCGGTTATCAGGGCGGGACTTTATTTGCAACTGGCATGGACCCATCGTTTTGCCGATGAAGAGGATGAAGAGAGAATCAACCTTGAAAATGCTTTGAAATATTATGTTGAAGCTTATGAAACGGATCGCGATCTCACCCATCAAGTACCCCGCATGGTCTACCTCATCGGAGAACTGCACATGCGTCTCGGCAGGGGCCGCGAAGCGATACGCTGGTTTGACCTGTTGACCACACAATACAAGGATACTGCGCCGCATTATGTCAGGATGGCCCGGGAAAGATGGCAGGATTTTCGCGGAATGCATGCTGATTCGTGACCTGTTGACACCCGGCAGGGGAATTCCACCTTTCCGCCGCGGTAGGATTTTTTCTTCAGCCCCCGTGTAGCACCGCTTGAGCATGTAGAGGTTTTCATCTCTATCCCTTGTTGACAGAACTTGACCTCCTGCGATAGGCTTGTAAAAAGATGGTAATCGGGCAATTTGCTGTTAAAATGAAGGAGAGGGGTGTTTCCATGGAGGTGCTGGATCTGGATGCCACCGCGATGGCCGCGAAGATTGCCACCCGTGAATTGTCTTCACTGGAAGCGGTCAATATTTATGTCAAACAGCTGAAAAAGGTCAATCCCGACTTGAACTGCATGGTGGAAAACCGTTTTGAACAGGCGCGAAACGAGGCGAAAGAAATTGATGCGCAGTTGAAAGAAGGAACTCCCGGAGGGCGATTGTACGGTGTGCCAATCAGCATGAAAGAATCATTTGATGTAGCGGGAATGGTGACATCCGGTGGGCTCCTCCACCGGCGCAACCTCGTTGCCGACAGGGATGCTGACGTGGTTGCCTCCTTGAAAAAAGAAGGGGCGATCATCCTCGGCAAGACGAATACACCTGTGCTCTGTTTCTGCCAGGAGACCGAAAACAAGCTCTTTGGCCGGACCAACAACCCATGGAATCTGGAACGGACGGCCGGTGGTTCCAGCGGTGGTGAGGGTGCGCTGATCGCCGCGGGCGGGGCAGCGGTGGGGGTCGGGTCGGACATCGGCGGGTCGATCCGTTTCCCCAGCCATTTCAACGGGGTGATCGGCTTCAGAAGCGGCAACGGGCAGGTCTCCTCCAACGGTTTTTTCCCCGGGGAAGATCATCCCCTGCAAAGAAGGATGCAGGGCATCGGTGCTCTGGCCAGATCGGTACGTGATGCGCGCCTGATCGATGAAATCATCGCTCTGCGGCAGCCGGCAAGACGTGAGCTGGATGCATTCACCTTGACCATGCCTCTCCGGCAACTCTTTTATCCGGCTGATCGGGCCACGTTGAAGGCGTTGGCCACCGTCAATGAGTTCCTGAAAAGCAATTTTGAAACGATTGACGAGCAACCTCCCTATTATCATCAATCTGCAGTTCTGTGGCAACTGATCATGTCCATCAACAAGGCACATGGCTATGCCAGGCCTGCTTTTGAAGAACGCCCCATCCGGCCGATGATGGAGTACCTGAAGGAGAAAATATTCCGCTCATCGGATCTGCACTGGTATTTCACCTGGGCGCTCTGTGGTGCCGGCCTTGTTGGACCGGGCCCGCAAAAAACAAAAAAGATCGGGCAGATAATTGCCGAGGGTGACCCGAAAGTGATGGCCTACCTCGATCACCGACTGCTGGTTCTGCCCGTTTATCATACCCCTGCTGCTCCTCATGGCCGGGTTTTCCGGGAACTTTTTTCGCTATTGATGACTTATCGCCGTTATATACCCTTCGTTGCCTATGCCAACACCTGGGGCCTTCCGGCCCTGGTGGTTCCGGTTGCCGAAAACGAGGATGGCTTGCCCATCGGGTTGCAGATCATCAGCCGCGTCGGCAATGAGGACGCCATCTTCAAGCTGGGTGAAATCATTGCAGAGGAGTTCAGGGGCTACCGCCGGGCAATACATGTTGGATGATCGGCCGGCAGAAAAAATCGCCGGGTTGTTCATTTGTAACCCCGCTATCCCGCTTGCCTCCTTCCCGTTGGTCTTGAATTGACGCGATGGTATCTGGTATATTGGATCTGGCAACATGAATAACAGGGGGCGGAAGGATTTGAAATATACCAACACCGGAAAAAATCCCGGGAGCAGCAACACCAGAAACAGGAACAGTTATGAACACAAGATCGTTTCCGAAGAGACGATCTTCAGCCATATACATGCCGGAGACCGGATTTTCATCGGCACCGGTTGTGGTGAGCCCCAGTATCTGGTCAAGAAACTGGCCGCCTATGTCGAGGAAAACCCCAAGGCATTTTATGATACGGAGATCATCCATGTCTGGACCCTGGGGGTGGCTCCGTACACCTATGACAAGTTCAAGCACAATTTCAGGCACAATTCTTTCTTCATCGGTCACAATACCAGGGATGCGGTAAACCGGGGAGATGCCGACTATACACCCATATTCCTTTCCGATGTGCCGGCGCTGTTCAGGCGCGGCCTGGTAACGGTGGATGTGGCCCTGATCCAGACATCACCTCCCGATGACCATGGCTACATGAGTCTGGGTGTGAGTGCGGACACCGTCAAAGCCGCCCTGGAAAAAGCATCGCTGGTTATCGCGCAGATCAATACACGCATGCCCAGGGTTCACGGCGACACCTTTATCCATGTTGACGACATCGATTATGCGGTCTTGCATGACGAGGAACTACTTGAATACAACACCTTCGCCCCGGAAGATATCGTGCAGAGGATCGGCCAGAACGTCAGCCGCATCATAGAAGACGGGGACACCATACAGGTAGGTTATGGCAGCATCCCCAATGGCATCCTCTCGTGCCTTGATGGCAAAAAAAACCTGGGCATCCATACGGAGATGCTCGGTGACGGGATCGTTGCCCTGATGAAAAAGGGGGTTGTCAATAACACCCTGAAGACGCTCAATCGTGGCAAGACGATTGCTTCCTTCTGCATGGGCAGCAGGTCAACCTATGATTATATCCACGACAACCCCGGTATTGAATTCAGGACCATCGACTATACGAACAACCCGCTGGTGATTGCCCGGCATAACCGGATGATCGCCATCAACAGTGCGCTGGAGATCGATCTTACCGGTCAGAGTACCGCCGAATCAATCGGCGACTCATTTTACAGCGGTATTGGCGGCCAATCAAATTTCATGCGCGGCGCTGCCCTTGCCCCCGGAGGCAAGGCGGTTCTGGTTCTGCAATCCACAACCACTGACGGCAAGGTCTCGCGGATCACTCCTTGCATACAGGAGGGGGCGGGTATTACCCTGACCAGGGGGGATATCCATTATGTGGTAACCGAATACGGGATCGCCTATCTGCATGGAAAGAACATACGCGAGCGGGCCATGTCGCTTATCGCCATTGCCCATCCCCGGTTTCGCCCATGGCTGATCGAAGAAGCCAAAAAAAGAAATCTTATCTACAGGGACCAGGCGTTCATTACCGGGAAGGAAGGGGAATACCCGCATGAACTGGAGACATACAGAACCACGAAAGATAACAGGGCGATCATGTTCCGTCCTGTCAAGATCAGCGATGAACCTCTGATCAAAAACTTTTTCTACTCGCTCTCGGATGATACCATGTACAAACGCTTTCTTTCCGTGCGCAGGGACATCTCCCACCAGGAACTTCAGAAATCCTTCGTCGTTATCGATTATACCAGAGGGATGGTTCTTCTGGCCGTGATGGAGAAGGACGGAATCGAGCTGATCGTCGGGCTGGCCCAGTACCGGATCATCGAAGGAACTCTGGATGCCGACGTCTCCATCGTCGTCAGGGATGATCATCAGAACCAGGGTATCGGCAGCGCGTTGCTATTTTATATCATACAGGTGGCGCAGAAACAGGGCTTGATGGGTTTCACGGCTGATGTGCTGCACAACAATGCCGCTGTCATGCGTCTGATCGAAAAAGTGGGTTTCAAGGTAAAGAAGAGGTTGGAAGGCGGAGTCTACACGGTCAGGGCCGAGTTACAATAGTTCTGGACGGCCGGGAAATGATCTGTTCCAGGATGCGGTGAAAAGGAAAAGGTGGAAAACACCGCCACCGTGTTCCACCAATGCCGGAAAACCCCCGTTTCATTTCATGACCATGACCTGCATTCACGCATCATCCTGTCTGCGAAGCATTCCAAACAGTAACATCATGTAAAAAATGGTACGCCCGCAGGGATTCGAACCCCGACTTCAGGCTCCGGAGGCCTGCGTGATATCCCTTTCACCACGGGCGCACAGCTTCAAAAATCACATCATTATCTTAACATGGGGCCATCCTTAAGTCAATTTTCAACGGCCTTCCCCCATCGGTTTTTGAATGCCCCGGGGATTCTTTTTTTCAGCGCGGATTTGCCACTCATGACCGGGAAAAAATTTTGCGGATGGGGGGCCGCCAGGCCATGTTCGCGGGCGGTCCGAAGCCAGCGATGAGAAAGTGCCTTTCCCTGTTTATTAATCGGGGATAAAGGGGAAGAATAACTTGAAAAAGGAGGGAAAGGCATAAAATGGGCACAATCTGTTACCTGATAAGGCCCTGTAGCGGGGGGATGCAGAAACATGTGGATGAACTCCTCGGTCATTTTCGGCAATCCTACCGGCTGATTCTGGTTGCTCCGAGGGGAAATCTGCTGGTCAAAAAAGCGCGCCAGCTGGGCATCGATGTTCATGAGTTACCCCTCTCGGAAAATATTTCCCCGTTGAGGGATCTCTACACTCTGAGGCAACTCCTGGTCATCTTGCGCCGGGAACGCCCCCGGCTGCTGCATGTGCACGGTTTCAAGGCAGGGGTGTGGGGGCGCCTTGCCGGGCGTATCATGGACATACCCGTGGTTGTTACCGTTCACAACTATCCGGCTTACCCCGTCCGCGGCTTCGTCCTGCCCCGCCTCTTCCGTACTATTGAAAATGCCCATGGCCATTGGGCTTGCAGATATATCACGGTATCGGAAGCCCTTGCAGGGTATCTTCTGAAGAATACGGCCATAGATGAGGAAAAAATTGAAATCATCCATAACGGGATAAATACAGCTCCCTTCGAACAGGCGCTGCAAACTGATATGCCTGCCGCCAAAACATGCCTTGATTTTATCAAGAAAGAAGGTACCACCCTCGTGGGCACCGTGGCCCGGCTTGTCCCCCAGAAAGGAATCCGGCATCTGATCCGGGCAGCGGCTATCCTGAGCGGAAGGCATCCCCATCTGCGCTTCGTGATCATCGGTGACGGGCCGATGCGCGGCTACCTCGAAGACCTGGCGCAGAGACTGGGAATGCAAGGGAAGGTCTTCTTTACCGGGCAGATGGAAGACGTGCCCTTGCTGATGCCGATGCTGGATATTTTTGTTCTGCCTTCCTGTAGCGAGGGGCTTTCCCTGACGGTACTCGAAGCGTTGGCTGCTTCACGGCCGGTGGTGGCCAGCCGAACGGGAGGAATTCCGGAGATAATTACCCATGACCGGACCGGAAAATTGGTACCGCCCGGTGACAGCCAGGCCCTGGCCCGCGCTATCGAAGAACTGATATCCGACCCGGACAGGGCCGGGGAGATGGCTGCGAGGGGACAGGCCAGGGTGAAAGCCCTTTTTTCCAGGGAAGAAATGTTCAGGCGTACCGGTAGATTGTACCGGAAATTCATGGATACACCCGCATTGACGGAGGTGAGTGACGTCAGATGAAAACCATGTCAAAACTTGCGCAATATCTCATCTCATCGCTGTTGATTATTTTCACCATCCTCGTGGCTTCGCCCGCTTCCGGCCATGCTCAAGACAGGGATCACGAGCAAAAAGTGCTGCTGCTGATCGTGGATCGTCTGACGGTGGAAGACCTCATCGATCATGCGGGCCCGGCGCTGAATGAACTGATTGATCGGGGTGGGCTGGGGCTTCTCAATGTCAAGGGTGGGCGTGTCGGCAGTGAAAGCGGCTACCTGAGCATCGGTACCGGCAACAGGGCGGTGGCTGGCAGCAGCGCCAGGCTTTCTTTCACCGGAGGTGAGGAGTTCAACGGGCAACCGGCTTCCACCGTGTATTATCGTTACATGGGCGAGGAACCCTCCGCAGAAGTGTTCACCCTTTCCCTGCCGGAGCTTGGAAAGGCCAATGAAGCGAGGGGGTATGAAGTGGTTCCGGGCGCCCTGGGCGATGTGATGGCATGCCACGGAAAGAAAATTGCCGTTTTCGGCAATGCCGACACGGATATTGTACGGAGGCCGGGAGTTCTCGCGGCCATGGACCGACGTGGCCTGGTAGCGGTCGGCGATGTAAGTGAAAGAATGCTCATCGAGGATCCCGCATTCCCGTACGGCCGCCGTACCGATGTGGAGGCCCTTGCCAGAGCAGTCACATCCTCTCTTGAGGATGTTTCCCTGGTAGTTGTGGACTGGGGAGACATGACCAGGATAGACGAAGATAGAAACAACTATTTGCCGGCACGTGTGCAGGATCTGATGCATCTGGCTTTCACGGAACTGGACAGATTCCTGGGCAATTACATGGACCGGGTCGGTCCCGATTTTCTTGTTATGATGGTTTCCCCCTCGCCTCCGCTGCAGTACCTCAACGGGGGGCGGCAGCTGACCCCCCTGATAGTTGCCGGGGGGAGATTTGATCCCGGGGTGTTGACCGGTCCCACGACCAGACGCGGGGGGTTGGTGGCCAACATTGACATTCCGGCTACAATACTGGAACATCTCGGCATAAAGGAAATCCCGCCCCATATCGCCGGGTTTCCTCTACACAGCATCTCCCATATGCAGCCACGCGAACACATGATCATGATGGCCGAACGCATAGCACCTGTATACGAACAGAGGCAGGCGCTGCTGAAGGGGTATCTCGTCTATCTTACATTGACTCTCCTTGCCGGTGCCCTGGCCCTGATCTCCGGTTTTGTGATGAAATTCAAAAAAGCAATCGTTGTCCTTGTCGAGGGGGCAATGATCTTTCCCGTGACCCTGCTTCTGCTGGCGGCATTCCGGGGGTTTCCCCCCGGTTCCGTATGGACGACGGCCATGCTGGTCATTGCCTGCAACGGGATCCTTCTGGGATTGGCAAACCTGTTGAAAATGCTGCCTTCCGGAAAATATGTTTTCTGGGCGGTACTGGGTTCCTGCACATCATTGCTACTCGTTGCCGACCTGATCGGTGGGGCTACCTGGCAACAATATTCTTTTCTGGGCTACGACCCTGTTGCCGGGGCCCGCTTCTACGGGATAGGAAATGAATACATGGGCGCCATGATCGGGTCGACCATACTGGGAACCATGGCCCTGCTCGAAATCTTGAAGTCCCGCTCAATGGCAACCGGCATGGGGAAGAGATCCCCTGCAGAAAAAGGAAGTGGCGAAGAACCGCGAATCCGGGGGGTCCCGGTTGTATCTCCCATCATCATCCCCGTGACCCTCTATTACATCGGAATCATCTTCCTGCTGGCCTCCCCGTCGTACGGTGCCAATGTGGGAGGCACCCTGGCTGCGGCGGTTGCTTTCGCCCTGGCTGTCAGCGGCATTATCGGCAAGACCGGGAAATTCAAAGCAAGTCCGGTTTTCCTTGTCGCCATTTCCGCCCTGACTATCATTTTGTTCTGGGTTTTCAACTACCTCCGGGGGCCGGGTCTGCATTGGCACATGCAGTCATTCTGTGAAATGTGGAGCCGCGGAAACCTGGCCGGGATACAGGGGATTCTGGGCCGCAAACTGGCCATGAACATGAGGTTGTTCCGTTATTCTGTCTGGTCCTATGCGCTGGTTGCTTTCATGGGCCTGATGGCGCTCCTTTTCTATTATCCTGTAGGAAGGATAAAGATATTGAAAGAAAGAAACCGTTATCTTTTTACAGGGATCATGGCCATCGTTGCCGGCAGCATGGCTGCCCTTCTGTTCAATGATTCCGGGGTGGTGGCTGCCGCGATGACCCTTCTTTTTGGCGTGCCGCCGTTGCTGGTGTATTATCTGGATATCGGCAACTGTCGGGGGGAAGAAATAGATGAAAGCCCGGTTCCAGATTGAGAGAAAAGGAGGTACAAGCAGGAAATATGGTACTGTTTATGGAAATTAAGATCCTTGGTATCATTATAAACTGACTGAAAGCAGTGGGGAGGGTGTAGACTTGTTTGGAAAGCCGATCGTCAATGAACTTGCCAACGGCATACGTTTCTTCTGGTTGCCCACCGACAAATTCAAAACGGTGACCATGAAGATGTACATTCATCAGGAACTCAGGAAGGAACTGGCCACCGGGACTGCCCTGTTGCCATCGGTATTGAAAAGGGGAACACAAAGGTATCCCGAGACAATCTGCCTGCAGCGGGAGCTTGAGAACCTGTACGGGGCTGAACTTTCCACCAGTGTGGGAAAGAAGGGGGAACGCCAGCTGGTGGAGATTTCGCTGGATATGGTTCACCCCGGTTATCTGGAAGAGGACAATCATTTGCGAAGGGGGCTGGACATATTAAGAAGCATCCTGAGTGAACCGCTGGTTGAAGAGGGCGGGTTCCGGTCTGCATATGTCGAGCAGGAGAAGGTCCAACTGGGACAGGAGATCAAAAGCCTGATCAACAACAAAACTGCCTATGCGCTGGAACGCTGTATCCAGGAGATGTGCAGTCATGAGCGGTTTGGAATATACAAACTGGGCTACGTGGGGGGATTGACGTCGATTGAACCCCGGGGCCTTTATCGCTATTCCCGCGAATTACTCGTTGAGAACCCGATTGATCTTTACATGGTTGGGCTACGCGACCGGGAGAAGATCGAGGAAATAGTTGCCGACACCTTTTCATTTGCCCGGGAAACGACACCCAGGGAATTGCCTCCCACGGAGATTTCGGGCAATGGCCGGGAGGTTCTTGTCAGGGAGGAGTTGATGCCTGTAAATCAGGCCCAGCTCGTTCTTGGCTATCGTACCAACATTACCCTTGACCATGAACTTTACTATCCCCTGGCTTTTTACAACGGCATCCTTGGCGTTTTCCCCCACTCGAAGCTGTTTCAGAACGTAAGGGAAAAAGCAAGCCTGGCCTATTTTGTTTTCTCGCGATTGGAGAAGCACAAAGGGATCATGATCATTGCCGCCGGTATAGATCCTGTGCACTACTGCAAGTCCCTGGAGATTATACAGGCACAGACTGAAGCCATTGCCGATGGTGAAATCACCCGGGATGAGATGGAGAATACGCGCATCGGTTTTATAAACCAGCTGCGATCCCAGGCCGACCATCCGGGCAATATCATCAATTTCCATCTTGATGCCGATATAGGTGGGCGGCACCGGGGGCTTGATGAAGTGATCGAAAAAATACAACAGGTTACAATGGAAGAAGTCGTCGCCGCGGCCCGAAGAGTTAGGTTGGACACCGTCTACTTCTTGCACGGTGACGGAGGGGAGGAGAAAGGCCATGATTCCTGATTGGACCATTTTACGCAACGATCTGCTCAAGGAACAGGTTTACCACGGGGAGGTTCCTCCCGGCCTGAACCTGTATATTCTGCCCAAGAAGGGGTACCAAAAGGGTTATGCTGTTCTGGCCACCTCTTTCGGTTCCATCGATCATCGCTTCATGGTCAACGGGAGGGATGAATACGTCGAAATTCCCGATGGCGTGGCACACTTCCTGGAACATAAATTGTTCGAGGATGACCGGGGTGATGTCTTTCATCGATTTGCGGCACTGGGGGCGCAGGCCAACGCCTTCACCTCTTTTACACAGACGGCGTATCTGTTCTCCAGCACCCAGAACTTTGCTGACAGCCTTGAATTGCTGTTGGACTTTGTTCAGGACCCTTATTTTACCGAAGAGTCGGTCCGGAAAGAACAGGGGATTATTGCGCAGGAAATACGTATGTACGATGACAATCCCCAGTGGCGTATTTTCTTCAACCTTCTGGATGCGCTCTACCGTGAACATCCGGTCAAGATAGATATCGCCGGCACGGTGGAAAGTATCAGCCGCATCACACCGGAAGTTCTTTACCGTTGTTACCACACATTTTACCATCCCGAAAACATGGCCCTTTTCGTTGTCGGCGGGGGGATCGATCCCGATGAGATCGGGCGGCAGGTAGCTCGCAATTACATGGCCCGTGATTACAGCCCGCTCGGCAAGATCAGACGCAGTTATCCGCGGGAACCGTCGGAAATCAACAGGCGCCGGGTGGTGCAATCCATGGTCGTGGCCGAGCCGCTTATCAATATCGGCTTCAAGGACAGATCCCCGGAGTCTCTACCGGCAAGAGAGGCGTTGAAACATGAGATCGTCAACGATCTGGTCATGGATATAATCTTTGCCGAAAGCGAGCCCTTTTACAACGAGCTTTACGAGGAAGGCCTTATCAATGACCAGTTCGAAGCGGGGTACGTGATGGACAAAAACTATGCTTACACGATAATCAGTGCTGAAACCAGGGATCCCGAACTGCTTTACAGCCGCATCATGGAAGGGATAGAGAAGACGAAGGCAGAAGGCTTTGGCCGTGAACAGGTGGAACGGCTGGCAAGGGCCAAGCTGGGCAATTTCATGCGCCGTTTCAATTCTCTTGAATATATCGCCAACAACTTCCTGGCATATCGTTTCAGGGGGTTGGATTTCTTTGCCTATCCGGAACTGTTGAAGGAGGTAACGGCGGAAGAAGCCAACAGATGCCTCCGCGAACACCTCCGCGATGAAAACCATGCCGTTTCCATAATAGAAAAGATAGAATAACGGAACCGAAGCGGGTGGTCTGCCCGTTAAGCCTTCAATTTGAAAAAATTGCAGACCGCCGTTCAACGAAAGGGCGGCGGGGCGATGGGGAGGAAGAGTGATGGTTGACAAAAACGTAGAGAAGGAATTTGTAAAAGAAATCACCTCGCAGTCCGAGGATTACTCCCAGTGGTATGTTGATATTATCCTCAAGGCCGAGTTGATGGATTATGCACCGGTGAAGGGATGCATGGTCATCCGTCCTTACGGCTATGCAATCTGGGAGAATATCCAGAGGTTGCTCGATCGGCGTATCAAGGACACCGGGCACGAAAATGCCTATTTTCCCCTGTTCATACCCCGGAATCTCCTGCAGAAGGAGGCCGATCATGTCGAGGGCTTTGCCCCCGAGGTGGCCTGGGTAACCCGGGGCGGGGACGAGGAACTCGCCGAACCGCTTTTTATCAGGCCGACTTCCGAAGCAATCATCTGTAACATGTATTCCCGGTGGATCCAGTCATGGCGGGATCTGCCGGTCCTGATCAACCAGTGGTGCAATGTCGTCCGCTGGGAAAAATCAACCCGTCCCTTCTTGCGCACATCCGAGTTCTTGTGGCAGGAGGGTCATACCTGTCACCGCGCGGAAGAGGAAGCAGAAGACGAAGCCTTGAAGATGTTGGATGTTTACCGTGAATTCATCGAAGATGAACTGGCCATTCCCGTGTACACCGGCCAGAAAACGGAGAAGGAAAAATTTGCCGGCGCCCTGCATACTTACACGGTGGAAGCACTGATGAGCGATGGCAAAGCGCTGCAGGCCGGAACCTCGCACAATCTGGGCCAGCATTTTGCACGTGTATTTGACATCACTTTCATGGATATGGATGATCAGCTCAAATATGTCTGGCAGACTTCATGGGGGGTGTCGACGCGGCTCATCGGTGCCGTGATCATGGTCCATGGAGATGACCGGGGACTGGTTCTTCCCCCGGCGATTGCCCCGCTGCAGGCCGTGATCATCCCCATCATCACCAAAAAGGATCGGGAAACAGTCCTGGCGGAAGTCGGCAATATTGCGGCAAAGCTGGAAAATATCGTGCGCCTCAAGGTGGATGACCGCGAAGGTTATTCCCCCGGGTGGAAATTCAACGAATGGGAGATGAAGGGGGTTCCCTTGCGCATTGAACTCGGTCCCCGGGACATCAGGAATGGGAGGGTGATTGCCGTACGCAGGGACACGGGCGGGCGGGAAGAAATTCCTTTCGAAGATGTTCCCGCCAGGGTGCCGGAACTTCTGAAAGAAATACAGGGCGATATGTACCGCCGGGCCCGGGCTTTCCTTTCCGAGCATACGGTTACCATGGACGATTATGAACAATTCCAGACCCATATGGCAGACAGCAGGGGGTTCGTCCTGAGCGGATGGTGCGGCAAGGAATCATGCGAGGAGTGTATCAAGGAAGAGACCGGGGCGACGATCAGGTGTATCATTGCCGAACAGGACAACGGGGATGGACCTCGCACCTGCCTCTGTTGCGGGGAGGAAGCGCGTTACCGGGTTTATTTTGCGCGTTCCTACTGATCCGGTCCTTGCCATCGCCCTCTTCATGCAGCAAGGGTCGGGTTCCGGCTACGCGAATTCAAAGCATACCATTGCCGGGGTTGACAATTTGTAACTTTACGAACAACAGGGCAACCAAGGTTGCCCATGGAAGCCGACAAGATAAAATATGGTATATTGTCTTTATCCAGGAAAGGAGTGGAACCGTTGCCGCAGGAAAAGAAGCAATTGCGACGCAAAATTCTGAAAATCAGGGATCTATTCACGGCTGCCGAGATCAGGGAAAAAAGTCTGGCCATCACCGAAAATTTTGTAGGACTGGAGGCTTACCGAAAAGCAGAGACGATCATGTTCTTCGTTCCCTTCAGGAATGAAGTGGACACCCGTTATCTGGCGGAAAGAAGTATGGAATTGCACAAAAAGGTACTGGTGCCGCGAACCATAAAAGAAAAAAGAGAACTTATTCCATCCCTTTTGTTGAATTGGGATGATGATCTTGTTCCCGGGGAATACGGGATCCCCGAGCCCCCGCCCGAAAAATTGCGCCCTGTGGAACCCCGTTTGATCGATATGGTAATTGTACCCGGGGTGGCT
Organism: Bacillota bacterium; assembly: GCA_012518215.1. Lineage (NCBI taxonomy): Bacteria > Bacillati > Bacillota > Bacillota bacterium. The sequence goes on along the minus strand of JAAYSV010000046.1, from coordinate 45,433 downwards.
TTTGACCTGTCAGGGAACAGGCTCGGTTACGGGGGCGGTTACTATGATCGATTTTTTGAGCGGCTGCAGGAAAACACCCCACTCGTGGCCACGGTTTTTGATCACCAGATAGTGGAACAGGTACCGGTGGATCCCTGGGATCGCCGTGTTGACGCCATCGTCACCGAGGAAAGGGTACTCTCTTTCTAACTCAATATCTTGAACAGGGGCGATTTCTCCCGTTCAGACAGCCCCTGGATAAACAGCTCTGTCAGGGTATCGGTCAGCGGGTCCAGTTCGGATTCCCGGTCATGTACAATCTCCCACAGGAAACTTTCCAGCATCAGGATAATTGCCTTGGCTGACAATTGCAGGTCCAGGTTGCGGGATACCAGGCCAATTTCCCTCCCTTTTTCAAGGTCCCTCTTGATGCGAGCGATGAAGTGATCGATGATTTTGTCCCAGTGTTCAAATACGGCATCGGATTGCCCCAGTGATTTCTGCAGCACTTTGAAAAGGGGGCGCCGGGCATCGGCCATGACCAGGGTGGCGTGGATTTTATCCCGGAAAGTTTCTTTCAGGTCTTCCAGATTGTTGATGGGCTTGTCAATGTTGAGCAAGCTGTTGAAATTTTCCATGGCCCGATCAACAACCCTGTTCATGAGATCTTCTTTTCCGCGAAAATGGCTGTAAACAGTACCGTATCCCACATTTGCCTCCTGACTGATTCTGGTTATTGTGGCTTTGTGGTACCCGTATTCCAGAAATACTTTCTCTGCGGTCTCGATGATCAGTTGCTGGGTGATGCGGCTTCTAAGGTAGGGTCTTTTTTTATAAACTTTTCCTCTCAAGGTGGAAACCTCCTTTTTTCCCTTTGTCGGATTCAGCTGGAGCGGAATGCATTCACCGTTGTTGCAATAATTCCGTACAAAAAGTATATAATATGTATATTGATGCCATTACCAAGATTATGAAAGGGAAGTTTTGTTCATTGTATCACACTTTTCAGAAAATGTGAACTATTGAAATAAAAAAAATTATTTATATATGGAGTGGTGAAAAATGACAACGATATGGGCATTGGCCGATCTTCATCTCCCCGGAGAAGATAACAAACCGATGGACATATTCGGACCGGAGTGGGAAGATCATCCGGACAGGATCATGCAAGGCTGGCAGTCCAACATCAAAGATCATGATCTGGTTATCATTCCCGGGGATATTTCCTGGGCCATGCACCTCGAGGGTGCCCGGGGTGATCTGAACTGGATTGCAGCTCTCCCGGGTCAGAAGATACTGGTGCGGGGCAATCATGACTACTGGTGGAAATCGATTTCCAGGGTGCGGGCTGCCCTTCCGTCTGGAATGTGGGCCATACAGAACGATCATTATTACTTTCAAGGGTGGGCAATCTGTGGAACGAGGGGATGGATCTGCCCGGGGGATTCACGTTTTGACCCCGAAGAAGACCAGAAAATATATCTTCGCGAGACGCAAAGGCTGGAGTTGTCGTTGAAGAGTGCTCATGATCGCGGATATCGGCAGATAATAGCGTCGTTACACTTTCCCCCCTTCAATGTCAAGAGAGAGCCTTCGGGATTCACGGAGCTGCTGGATGCTTACGGGGTCAAGATCTGTATATATGGCCACTTGCATGCCGAAGCCAGGAAGCTTGCCTTTGAAGGGAAACTGGGCGGGACACGTTATATTTTTGTCGCCGCCGATCATCTTGGGTTTGTACCGACGCCAATTGTCACCGGTATAGGGGATCGTGCCGGGCAGGAATGACCTGCGGGATGTCGGAGGGGTTGCCACCTGACATGTGTTCCATATCGGTGACGCTTCAACGCATGTTGAGACGGTAGTATTGATGTCAAGGGCCTAAGACATGGCTCGTGAAAAAGGCTTGATACAAGCCTTTTTCGTAAATTTAAGTCTAAAATTTATTGGGGGGAAATGTGAATTTTTTGCTTTGCGGGAACATGTCAAAACAGGATCAAATGCTTGCGAGTGGTCGATTTAGATGTCAGTGTTTAACCAGTGGTCGATTTAGATAACATGGGTTTGCGAGTGGTCAATTTAGATGTTTTTTTGAAAATGGCGAGGTTGTGTGGTCAGGATGGATGTAGAATTGGTAATTCATTATTATACATTTAAAGTATTATTAAGGCAAGGTGAAGATAATGATTATAGTGAATGACTTGCTCAGGAAAAAAAAGCGTAGAAGAAATACGGGAAAAGTTAAGGTTGATTTATATGCATATGCAACGGAACTCTATGAAGAGTTAGATTCAATCGGAATAATTGAACGCATGAAGGCTGTTCCTCAATTAGGTGTTATAAGGGTCGAAAATAAATTATTGAAAAGTAGATATGATTATGTATTTTTACAATTGTATTTTCATCAATTAATAAAAAGGGAATTACAAGATCAATTAAAATATACATATAATAATCCAGTCAAATCATCAGAATTTTATACGAACTTACAATATCCTAACGGGTGTAAAATACCTACTATTGGAGATCTGCTTCAAATTTTAACAATAGTATATAATATAGGTCATTTTTATAACACCTTCGTCGCGTCTCGTTCAGCGGTATTACTTGCAGACCAAAAAGCAGATTTTCATAAAATGATTGTTTATAGTTCGGATAATGAACGCTTCCATGCTGAAGCTGAAAAAATTTTGAGGGATAATAACTATCAGAGATTTCACTTATTAAATTCGCTGTTAGTTCTCGAACGATGTGATCATAGCAAGCAATCTGTAGTTCTTGCCGAAGAACTTATATATGCATATATAAATGACAAAGTATTCAATGATGAAAAAAAATTAAGTTATATTTTCAAACTTTTCCGTTCTGTCCGGAGTGTTTCTTATATTTCTTACGATTTACAAATAGCAAAAACACCGATTACTATTGATTTATGCGAAGACAAGACAATTCTGATACTGTTTCGGGAATTGTTATCGATTTATAATAATAACAGTTCAACTGAGCAATTATTAAATTCAATTAGTAAAATGTTAAATGATACTGTTTATAATGAAATCTCAAATGCTATTTGCTATTATGCTATTTCCAAGAAAATTATAAAAAAGGTTCTAACCCCACAAAAGAATCCGAAAAAATATTATGAGGATTTTTGGTTAAATAACAATAGCCCTTTTAACATATCGTATCCACAAAAGAAGGATTTTTGCAAAGATGGCATATTAAAGCTGACATTTGATGCTATTGACAACGGGTTGTCTAAAAAACTATTTCAATCATTAGAAAGAATCAATAAATCCCGTGTAGGTTATTATGATAGGCATCAAGGTGAGAGAACCATACTGGTGTCAATAAAAAAGCATTGTGAAGACAAAACGCATGTAGCACTCAATATTTTACGAACTGTTATTATCTATTTGAGGGCTGTTCCCAATATAAACATTAATGATGTTCGTTTTCTCTTGTCAAGCAAGTTCTTTCTTCGATATTTTTTCAATGAATACCCTATATTAATTAAACCTACTATTGATCAAAATATTTGTGTTCTATGTAATAGAGGGAAAAAACAAAGAATTGATGCAGTACAAGCACTTCTAAAAAATAAGATTGGAACCGTAGATGAGCGCCATGAGGCGGATCATCTATGCTACATATTAAGTGAAGATGCAAAAAATGATACTACTATTACAATACCAGCAAGCATCCTCGTTTATAAAAAAAATCAGCCTGGACATAAATTATGTGAATTTGATGGGATTATTATTTTTCCAATGCGCAAAGAAAAACAAGTTGTTTTACTTGAAGCAAAAAATACAAATCATTCGCCCTTGTATAGTAAAAAATGTTTATGTCAAAAGCTCGAAACACTGGGGATTTCCTACAATACAGACGATGTGGAATTGCATGGTAACGATGCCTCACTTTCATTAACCATATAAAAGGCACCCTACGTTATAATTCGTAGGGTGCCTTGCTCTCTTTCAGCCTTATTCTCTCACATCCGCCGTCACGCCAGACTTGAATTCCACGGTGAATTTATCCTCGTAGACGGTGATTTTTTCAACCAGCCGCCGGACAAGTGACTCATCATATTCGGTAATCGCTGTGGGCTGCCCTTTTAGGAATTCACTCATATCGTCAATGTGTTTTTTCAGTTCGTCCCGCCCGATTACCTCAAGCTGTACTTTTTGCTTTTCGTCACGCAGGCGGTAAATTTCCTCGCCCACTTTATCGTAGTCTGCTTTGGAGTTGGCCAGTTTCACAAGCTCTGTTTGAAGCTCCTCCAGCCGTTTGTCGATGCCGGCAAGTTTTGTATCGTTTTCATGACTTATGACGGTCTCAATATTATTTTTAAGAACAGAGAGGAAGGAATCCTTATCGCATAGCGTTTGGTTGATTGCATTGACCAGCACCTGCTCAATGGTGCCTTCCGGTACCGTGCGGGCATTGCAGAACTGGCCGGTGTTTTCGAGCCTGCTGATGCAGCGCCAAACGATGGACTTTTTCCCTCGATTATTCCAATGAATTCTGCGGAAAAATTCTCCACAGCCACCGCAGATAATCATATTTGAAAAGCAGTGCGTACTGCTGAAGGTCCTCTTCTTACCATTTGGGCTGGTGTGGACGATGCGGCGGCGGATAAGTTCTTCTTGCACCTGCATGAAAATTTCTCGCGGGATGATGGCCTCATGGCTGTTCTCTACATAATACTGAGGGACAATGCCATGGTTTTTCACTCGTTTTTTCGTTAGAAAATCAGTAGTATATGTCTTTTGCAAAAGGGCATCGCCTATATATTTTTCATTCCGCAAAATCTGGTTGATGTTGCTGGTGTGCCATTTTTTCCTCCCTGCACCGTTTAGAATACCATCGGCCTCAAGGCCGCGGGCAATTTTTAGCATACTTGCGCCCTCAAGATATTCTCGGTATATTCGTTTTACAACCTCAGCTTCTTCCGGAACAATGATTAGCTTCTTGTTTTCATTCTTGGTATAACCAAGGAACCGTGCACAGTTTATTTGAATTTCACCCTGCTGGTAGCGGTACTGCAGCCCAAGCTTTACGTTCTGGCTTAACGATTGGCTTTCCTGCTGGGCAAGGGATGCCATGATGGTGAGCATAATTTCGCCCTTGGAATCCATGCTATCGATATTTTCTTTCTCAAAATATACGGGTATGTTCTTGTCTTTTAATTGTCTAATGTAGTTCAAGCAATCCACTGTATTCCTTGCAAAGCGGCTTATTGATTTGGTGATTACCTTATCTATTTTGCCTGCCATGCAGTCCTCAATCATGCGGTTGAATTCCTCGCGCTTTTTGGTGTTGGTGCCCGAAATACCATCGTCGGCATAAATACCGGCCAGCTCCCAATCCGGATGCCCGTTTATATAAGCAGTATAATGCGTAATTTGTGCGTCATAACTGGTTTCCTGTTCGTCGCTATCGGTGGAAACGCGGCAGTAAGCAGCTACGCGAAGTTTTGGGTTTTCTTCATCATTTTTTACTGAACACGCTTTTTTCCTTGCCGGAAGCAGCGTTACAGTCATTTTTTCTTCCATTTTTACGGGTCCTCACTTTCTATCAAGCTGTAGGCATATTCCGCCTGCTGGAACGGATCATCAAATTGCTCTGTACCCTGGACGATGCGGAATGTAGAGGGGTAGACGATTTCCTTCTTTATTTCTGATTCATGGATTCGGCCGAGTTTTTCTGCCCGCCTGATGCGTTCTGCTTCAGCGGCTTCAAAAGTGTCGGGTTCAATAATTGCCGGATAATAACCATCACCGAAATAGTATTTATTTCTGAGCATCCTGCCGATTCCTGCGTGGAAGGCCTTAATATCTGCCTTCTTTGCGGCCGAGGTTAACGAATCGCCGCTCAGATAAGATTGAAATAATGTTTTTATTTTCTTAGCAGCTTGTTCATCAACAACGGCTTTTCCATTTTCAATTAGATATCCGTATGGGATATGGCTCATTTATCTTATCAACCTTTCTTTTAGCGTTAAGCCGCATTTTAATTCAAACCCGATTTCCGCCCGGGAATACACAATAATTCGCTCTACGAAGCGGGTGAACAGCTTGCCGTCAAAGGTATCCAACATTTCCGACTTCGTAGCGTACTGCAAAAGTTCGCTGACTTCATGCAGGTTTGTATTGTCGCTGTTTATGAAGCGGGATAAGGATTCTTTTTGGCGTTGTATACGCTCGGCTTCTTGTATAAGCTCATTATTGCTTCTATTGTATACGGCAGGGTCAAGATAACCACGGGTCTGCAGAGCAATCAGCACCTGCCGTTGTTTTTCATTTTCTTTAAGCTTCTCATCAAGGTCGTGAAGCTTTTCTATGCTATCTTCGGATTTGATACCCCGCAGACTCATGAGTAGCGGCTTTAAAATAATCTGATGCCCAAAGATGAGCTTGTTCATCATAGTTACAAACGCATATTCAAAATCCGTCTCCGGAATGTATTTCATTGAGCACCTTTCAATATCCAAGATATGTGTTAAGCAGCACCATGCGATATTATGTCTGCCGGTAGAATGTATTCGGCGCTTAAACTTGCCGCCGCACTCACCGCAAATTATTTTGCCGGAAAAGGGGTAACGGTTCTGATACTTTTTATCCTGTTTTTCCAATCCTTTTTCCTTACCACGCTGCTCTATAATCATCTGCGCAGCTTCGAAATCTTCATGGCTGACAATCGCATCGTGGTGGCTTTTAATCAAGTACTGGTCTTTTTCGCCGTAATTGTAATGGCGGCTGAAGTGTGCGTCGGTATAGGTCTTTTGAAAAATGGCGTCCCCGGTATATTTTTCATTACCGGCTATCCCGCGAATGGTAGTCGCCGTCCAGTGGCCGCCTTTCTTAGAGGGAATGCCCCGCTGATTTAATGCATTCGCAATTTTTTGCGTACCTTTGCCGGATAGAATTTCGGTGAAAATATGGCGGACGATTTCTGCTTGGGGTTCATTTATTACAAGCTTTCCATCTACGGTATCATATCCGTAGGGCGGGCAAGATATTTTGTATGTCCCGTTTTGAAATCTGCGTATTACAGACCATTTACTGTTTTCCGCAATAGAAACCGATTCACTTTCGGCCAGCCCAGATAGGATTGACAGCATGAGTTCGCTTTCCATTGACCCCGTGTTTATGTTTTCCTTCTCAAAATAGATAAAAATGCCGAGGTCAAGCAGTTTTCTGACAAGTTCCAAACAGTCCGTTGTATTCCTTGCAAACCGGCTGATTGATTTCGTTACAATAAGATTGAATTTCCCGCTTTCGCCGTCGGAGACCATTTGAAGTAGTCCTGCTCGCTTTTCCTTTTTTGTGCCTGTAATACCTTCGTCAAAATAGATTCCGGCAAATTCCCAATCAGGATTTGCCTTGATATAGGATTCATAGTGCTTAATCTGAGTATCAAGACTTTCTATCTGTTCGCTGCTGTCAGTGGAAACGCGGCAGTATGCCGCAACTTTTAGCCTTGGATTCTCCGCTGTTTCAGCTGTATTTGGATCAATTTTTGTTACTTTTTTCAAATCCTCACCTCCTTGGTTAGTGTCACATATTACCTCTGCTGCTCAGTAATATCAACGCCTTTCAGGCATTATCTGCGCCAGTGCGGGGGAGAAGGATTTGCGGTTTAGTGCAGTTATCCTGTTAAATTCGTACAAAGAGATAAGCCCATTTTGAAGCATGGAATCGAGTATACTCTGGGCCCGTATATAATCAACTTCGCGCTGTAATTGTTCATGCGGGATAGTGCTTTTTTCGCCAGCAATTTGTTGCCTGTTTTCCAATAGATTATTATTTTGATCATTGATCATAAAAACTCCCTCCTCGCTATACGGAGAAAAGCGGAGTATTTTATACACCCATAAATAAAAAAAGCCCGCAGAGGTTTTATACTCTGCGGGCCTTACAATATCTATTACGAATATTTAATGAAGGCATCGGTAAATCCCGCCGCCTTCGCTTTTTGAAGCATGGCATCGGCGTTTTCTTTAACGGCAAAGGCGCCAATCTGGACACGATAGAGCTTGCCGGAAGGCGCAGGGGGCTCTGGCTTTACAATAGCCGCGTCAAGCAGCTTTTTAACATCTGACCTAAAGGTATCCATATTCTTGCCGTGTTTGGGGAACCAGTGCATCACATCGGAATGGTTACTGGCAATGCCCCGGGTATAGCCTTCAGAGTGGCAGATTAAGACTCCATCTTTTAAAGGATCGAGGCTATATTCTTTGCAAAGGTATGCGCAAAGCTCGCTTGCCTCTTTGTATACGGCGTTAAAATAAACCGGGTCTGCCAGACCGTCTTCGCATATTTCAAACCCTATATGGGTATCGTTTCCCGAACCTTTAGGACCTGAAGCGCAGTGCCAGCCCCGCATATTCCAGGGCAAGGTCTGATAGGTGGCAATCGAGCCATCGGCCAGCTTGCCAATAAACGCGTGCACGCAGACTTGTCTGCCGTCCGGTTTATCTTGGTTCCAATGGTTGCCGTATTGGTTTTTGCCAAGCAGTCCATCATCAGGTCCTACATAGCGTTTCAAATTTGGGTTGTTCGCTCCCGTTGAATGGACCATGACGCCCTTTGGCGTTAGAGGTTTGCCCGCCTTATAGCAGGCATTGTTCGTTAAAATAAGTTTATGAAGATTCATTTTATTCGCCATCCTTTCCATGAAGTTGCGCCAACACATCTTTTAACTTATCCGGCACAGGCAGCCCTATGGCAGCGGCATTTTCCAAAAGGCTTACGCCCTCGTTTGCAATATAGAAGAAAATAACCGCGGTCCGAAGCGGTGCGCCTTCACCGCCTAAAAGATAGGCGTCAATCAGGTGCCCGATGCCTACCACAAGGAAAAGAGCCACTTTTTTTGCAATTCCTTGAGCGCCGATTCGGCTTGATAATTTCCTTTCGACGATGGCGCGCAGTACGCCCGTGATGTAATCGACAACCACAAAGGCTATGAGGGCATAAAGAAAACCGTCAACACCCCCGAAATACCAGCCCAGTATACCGCCTACGCCCGCAATGGCTGTTTGTGTCCATAACCAGATCGTTTTCATTAGGTAATACCTCCGTTTCGTAAAATTTGTATATAAAAAAGCACACCCTGTTATATTAAAGGCGTGCTGAATGTTTAAATAAATATGGTTGCTTGGCTAAGTTTGTTTGGGAAGGGCTGCCCAAAGCCGCAGATCCTCCTGCCCCAGGGACCATAGTGCAAAGCCGCGCAGGCCCCAGCGGTACGCAGCCTCGTTCGCCCAGTAGACAAGACTGTCTACGTCCTGGTAATAAACGATGCCAAAGCCGTCCGCATCCCCGAGAAAAAGCCTTGAGCACCACACATTTATATCCCGCGGGATAAACACAGCGGTATAATCTGCATTGCATGGAATAGAAAGCATGGGCGAATGTACGAAATCGTAGTCCATTGAAATGTCTTCGCTTCGGGTAGCGGATTCTTCAACGTCATTTTGTAAAGTAAATACCTGAAATTCGCTATCCCATAGAACATTCGCACGGTCTATCCTGCCATAGCTTTCAGTAGAGCCATCCGGCATTTTTACATCGAAGGCTTCATACGGTTCGTACGTCCAGGCGTCCCCTAAGCGCAGAAGTTCGCATTTAATCTGTCCGTCGGATTTAAGTCCGCTATAGCCGCTTGAAGGTGAGACCTGGGCAGTAAACCTGAGAGTGTTGCTGTTCCCGGAATAAACCCGCACTTTATTACCGCGTTTTCGCATCTCAAACAGATACATATTAGGTTCATCATGGATATCCTTATCCGGTGTTTTAGAATATGAACCTTGCCATGAGCCAAGTAAAGATGCGCCTTGGTAAAGCTCTATTCTCTGGTTGTCTATATTTATGGCGCAGTATATATCGCCAAGGAATACACCCGCTTTGCCGCCCCCGTTTTGAGGAAACGCTATTCTTGCCCTTATATGAACGTCAGAAAAACCCTCATAGTTCCATGCAAGCTGGCCGCTTCCTTCAAGCTGGGAATACACACGATCCTGTGAATGTTGATCGCTTCTCCATACGGCCCATGAACCCGAGATAACTTTCCAGTAGGTGTTCTGAAGTGTTACAGGGTCACGGAAATCCTCGTACCAAATAAGCGCCGAATCAGGTTTTCGTCTAAGAACTTCGGTAGTCAGTTTAAATCCCTTGTCAGGCACAGCCACGTTTCCATCAACATCTTTGAAGCTTCGAGGCGAGAGCGCAAAAGACGCTGAACCCGAAAAAGGCTTCTCAGAGAATGCGGAGCAGACCCTGAACCCATAGAACTGGGTGCCATAAGCGCCGCCTTTTATGGTTAAGGTGTGCGCTCCTTCGGAAAGCTCAACGCCGGTGGAATGCGGTGCCCAGAAATTTTTTCTAAAGTACGGCCACCACAGCCGGTTTTCTGTGAAGGTGCGGGATATCCCGTCAAGCTCTATCGTTATCTCGTTTCTGTCCCAGAAAGGGAAACATAGTTTTACGGCAATATCGTAAATTCCTGCCTGTTCAATATTAAAATTATATGTGGCTGCACCGTCTTTTGCGGACAATGTAACCATACCGCTGCCTACGATGATACCGTCCGTATAATCATCCGGAGTCCCATCTCTGTCAATGAAAACTGTACCGAACTCCGCTTTTTGTTCCTTGCCGTAGCAGGTAAGATAACGGCGCCGATTATAGGTGTCGCTAATGATTGGCGGTTCTTTCGATGATGCATCGCCGCCTTCGGCATAATCGTATATGTGTGGGAACATATATGGCACTTTGTTGTAATCATCCCAATAGGCAAGCCATGGTATAAAAGGTTCCGGGGGCTCATTGCCGGTAAAATTATAGCCGCCCTCAGCCCAGAGCTTAGCTGCATAGTAGGTCACTGATACGCCGCGGTATTCTTTTCCAAGGTCAGAAGGTAGCGCATATATTTGCCACTCCCAGCCGTATCCCGGAAGGCCCATGAAGATTTTCTTTGGATCCATTGCCTTTACCGCATAGTTATAAATGCCTTCAAGCCAGTCACGTGGAGAAACAGGACCGGGAGCCGAGCCTGCCCATGCCATGCCGTATGACATAATTGCCGCAGTATCACAATAAGCATCAAGGTCAGCATATACGCACCAGTTTTCGCCGCCTACCGAACCTTCCACGCCCGTCATGCCGGGAAGACAGATGTTGACCTGCTTTGCGGCGCTGTAGCCTTTAACTGTGGAATAAATAAGGGAGAAGAGCTGATTTGCTGCATCCTTGTTTTCATATCCGCCGCCGCGCTCAAGGTCTATATCAATCCCCGCGCACCACGGATATTTTTGCATTATCCTGATCAGTTCCGAAAGAAAGGTATCCCTCGCTCCGTTTGTGTTATTGCGAAGGGCAGTGAAAATAGCCGCATCGCCGTTATTCATGCACGTACAGAGCCATTTTATATGGGGCCATTTCGCGCGATAGGCTGAAAGGCTCGAAACAGGGACCCCCGTTTCATTTATAGTGCCGTCTAAATTTATGTTAAAAGAGAACATTCCTACGGTGCCTATTCTGTCCCCGTAGTCATTTATGGCGTCATACATGCGGGTATTGCCCATGAAAGTCCATACCATGTTTTTCTTGCCTTTAAGGTAATCGAAATACATTACAGCACCTGCCCTTTGAGCATTTCAGCATATTCAAGATAGACCCGTGCGGATTTTTTATCCTCAACCTTTATATGATGCTTGCTGTCATAGGCGGCGGTATACTGGAAAAATCCCTTTTTATGGGTCAATAAACCGTTTTTTAAGGACTCCCGGGTAGAGGCTTTAAGCGCAAGCACATCGCCTGCGTTGACGCTCGTCAAAAATCGACAGCTATGCGAACCCATGCCCTGGGAGACTTCAATCATATTTTCTGCCATGTTTTCCTTTGGATAAATAAATATATCAAGACCGGCTGAGGTTTCGCCTGTGTTAAAAAGTATAACAGTCTCCTCCCCGCGGACCACGCCGTTCTGGTACCGGGGCGGATTGCCGGCTTTTTTTAACATTGAGGAGGCGCATACGGTGTACCCTGTGAGTTTATCTCCTTCCTGGAGCTGGATATCGGTGAAATAAATTTCACCGGTGCAATCGGCAATAAGAGGACGAATCGTCGCAGCCGTTATGCGTTTGTCCGATTTTAGCCTTATGATATCAGCAAAGCGGATAAAATTATTAATTTTCATAGATCTATCCATCCTCCGTCCATTGTATTTCTGAGACGTTTCCGATCCAGCCTGTTGCGATCTGGCCCGCCTGGAGCATAAAATCCGTAAACCATACATCCCCTGTGCAATCATGTATCAGAGGACGGATGGTAATACCCACGACCCTTTCAAAGCTTTTCGGGGATGCGTCCCTTACGACCAACTGAAATACTGCCACATCATAACCCCCTTAAAATAAGTCAATAAATCGGGTTTCCGTGCTCCCGTCGTCATATTCGAAAACGACCTCAATACCTACCTGCCCGTTTTCACCTTTTTTAAGATTATCCGAACCTATCTGCGCTGATAACGTAAAGCTTTTGCGTGATGCCGGAACCACCGTCTGCGCCATAGATTTAGTAACTCCCAAAGCTCCCGACGCTTTAAAAGAAGCCTCTCCTGTAACGCCGCTTTCTGTATCTATTTCAAAACCGCTGTTTTGCCAATATGCAAAGCCGTCGTCGGCACGGGAATTCCGAAGCAGGTTAAAAGGGACCATGTCTTTGATTTCCTGTCCCATAAGGCTTGACTGACCAAACTGATCGGCAGTCACATCGGATGATGAATCTCCCAATTCCCTAAGCTTAGTCGAAAGTTCGATTACCGTTTTCCAAGGCTCCTGCAGGTTATATGCCCGTCTTATCACCCGCGTCTTTACAGTCAGATCAAGGTCATTATCGTTCACAGTCACAATATCGCCTAAATCCCAATGTTCATGTTCATACCCTGTCAGAACGGACAGATCCATGGCCGTTAAAACATAAGAGAGCCTCGGCTTTGCATATTCCGCAAGGCGTAAATTGGCGTATTCGAGCATTTGGTACGGGTTGGTGAACGATGAGCAATCGAGAGTGGAAACTCTGACCTCATTTGAATAGGAATAGTCCTCCACATAATTTTTCCCACCGTTTATTGATGCAAATGTCATGCCGTCCTTGCCTACGGCATAAAGCCTCGTTACAAGGCTCCTGGTATCGACAACGCGCTTTATGCCGGTTAGATTTTTCCTGTATGAAAAAAGCGCGCCGCTGTCACTGCCGCTGAACGTCAAAAGATCAACGGTACGGCTATCGTTTCTAAAAACGAGATCGCCTCCGTGGATCTGTTGGACTTTTCGTAATATGGCAAGAGAGTTTTTCTCCTGACAGCTCCACGACCGAAGCGTTGAAACGTTTATCCTTCCGACTTTCCAGTCAGTGCCTTCAAGGGCGTACTCCATAGCCTCATTGGGTAAAGCCGCATTAAATTCCTTTTGTTCTTTCTCCTGCGAAAAGGTAAGGTCATAAAATGCCGCCTCAGCATAAACTGTTGTGACTACCCCGTCGATATCAGATCCTTTTTCATCAGTAAGAGTTCGCACCCGATAAATTTCACCCGCTATTTGGACCTGTTTTTCGTTGTCCAGCACCATACGCTTTGCATCCGAGTATGGCAGTTTAAATTCCAATGTGTCAGCCCCGTTGACCTCGCCTGTTACTACGACATCATAGGCGTTTTCAAGCACTACCTCCCAGGCGCCGGTTTTATCTAAAACCACTGGCCGAGCAAACCCAAGTTTTTTATAAGGGGCAATCGGGATATCGTTTAGCGAAATATCAAGGAGCTTCGGGGTATAGGATGGGTTGTTTGTAGACAAAGTCACACGGTACCTTATATATTTGCGGTTAGGCGATGCAAGCTCACCGTTTGAACCTACGGACTGCCATACCGACCAGTCGCCTAAGTCGTCCGATGTTGAAGTCTCAATAAGGCTTACCGATGTGACGCCCGCCGTATACTCGCTTGTTACGGATACCCGCCCGTTGCCCGAAAGGGAACATTCTGCGGCTATTGTCACAAGCTGCCCGCTTAGCGGATAATTGCCCGACGAATCTTTACGGAGAACGACTGCGCCCCGGACGGAAACGGCATCCACCTGCCCGGCGGTATCACCGCCATTTGCCATCATCGCCATTTTAAAATACCTGCCGAGATCCTCCACGGTCAGATCGGTGTCGGTTTCGAAAAACCAGTCGTCAAAACCCCCTGCGTAATAATAAGTATCTGCAAGCATTCCCATCACTATATCGGCAACGCATGATTGGTTCAAGGTGCCTGTCAACGTACGGACAGGTGCGTACCAAACCGTTCCGTCTGAACGGTTACATACTACCATTTGGGAAGTGCCGCTTTTGACGTTGATTATACCGCCTATAAAATACCAACCGTTATTTACGAGAGTAAACGGCGGCGTTTCGCTCGCATCAAGGACAAGCGTGCCTGCTGAGTTATAAAGCATCATGCGGGGCCTGCCCTGATAGAGGGATATATATATGAGGGGCTGTCCCGGACCCTGTCTTGTGTTAAAAATAGGGCTGTATGTCTGGCCGACGGAATAGGTTGTCGGGTTGATCCATCCGCCGACTGCTATTTTTTCACCAAGATGGGAGAAGAATGAGCCGTCGTTTTTCGCGGTTAAGTATGTTTTCTCCGATGTGGGATTATTTAAATTCTGCTTGAAATACCGCCCGTGCCTGCCGTTTACGAGAGAGGCGGTCGTTCCGCTCCAGCCTGAAATAGTAAAATGTCTGCCGTTTCCGGAGGAGTCGGCAAGGCGCAGCTCGCTGTCAGGCACGGTTTCGTTGAACCTCCAAATGGCAGAGGTTTTTGGTGTTACGGGAATTTCACCGGTAAAGTCGGTTTGCAGAGTCAGAATAGATTTTAACGCCATTTTGCCACCTCCTGTTCACCGTGTAATTTGGTATAAAATAAAATAGGCCCGTAAACTGCTGAAGCCTGTTCAAAGCTTACCTCCATCTGCTCTTTGCCTGGATGGATAGCTGCGAAAAGGTAGCGTCTTTTTCCGAAATTACAACTTCATTTGCACCTTTTCTAAACACGGGAAAACTCAATTCCAAAAGCAGAGGCAGGCCGTTTCTTAAAGTTTCGCCGGAATCGTCCACAACCTTGGCCGTCATAAGAGCACTGTCTATTATGAGGGTTTCATCGGCTCCAAGTGGGCCAGTGACCTTTAATTCAGCGCCGTTTATGGCAATAGAAACATAGGTTGAATTTCCCGAAGGGATATTCGCCTTAAGACGGTAGACAGGCAGAGAATCTGTGTTGCCCTTTACCCTTGTTAAAGTTGATTTGCCTGCAGCGGTTATATCGAAAGTTTCGTCTGCAATGGAATATCCGTAAGGATCAGGGCACACAAAGTTAAGGTCAAAGGCGCCAGCTGATAAAACGAGCCTTTCACAGTCCAAAGCGTCTGAAAGCCGGGCCATAAAATAGCGGTCAGGCACATCGTCTAAAATAAGTTGTCTTAAACCATTATCAGGGTTAAGCCATTCTGCGATGCCGTCGAGAACAGATACAAGGGAGGAGAATACAAGCCTTGGATATATGTTGCACTTTATAGTGATTATACGCTCCGCACCATCACTCCCGAAATCGGCTACTCCGGCTTTACCGGGTATCTGTAAAAACGAATTTCTAAGGTTTGGCACGGCAATCCATTTTTCAAGCCGCGCTTTCATCCCCATATCTTGAGATGGCGTTCCGTTAAAAATAAAACCCATAATTTAACCTCCCATTAAGCAGGATTGAATCTTCCCTGTGCTCTGGAACCTGTCTGCATCAGATTGTAGAGCTCTTGCGAGATTTTGCGGATATCGTCTTCGCTCCGGACTATCATCTGCTGTATGGTAATAAGGGAAGGCCAAGAGCTTGAGGCGGAGTTTGCCGCCCCAAAACCGTCGGCTTTGATTCCGGGAACGTCAAAAGCGGTTGGCACAGCGTTTTGCATATCCTCGCTGACCTGCGCCATAGTTTTTTCAAAACCGACACCTAAACCTTCAGCCATATTGTCTCCAAGGCCGGCAAAGAGGGCAGATGGAGAATGTATACCGAAAAAGCCCTTTATCTTGTCAACCACGCCGCCGAAGAAACCGCTGATTTTGTTCCAGAGCCAAGCTCCTGCGTCTGATATGCCCTGCCAAAGGCCTTTAATCAGATTACCGCCCACTTGGACAATCTGCCCTATGCTGCCGGTGAAGCCCTTAACAAGCGCCGAAATTATCTGGGGAACCGCTTTAACGATTTCTACTATGATTGCGGGCAGATTCTTTATAAGGGAAACAAAGAGTTCTATGCCGGCTTTGACAAGCTGCGGAATAGAGCCTATCACCGCTTTTATCAAAGAAGCGATGATCTGTGGTATTGCCGCGACGATAGTTGTGATAATGAGCGGCAAATTTTCCACAAGGGAAACAAGCAGTTTAATTCCGGCGTCAATAAGCTGCGGGATTGAACCGAGAATAGCTGTTACAAGGCCCTCTATAATTTGAGGTATAGCCTCAACGATTGCAGAAATAATCTCCGGCAGGGCCTGAACAAGAGACACTAAAAGCTGAATACCCGCGTCTATAATTTGGGGAATTGAGCCTATTATAAAGGCTATGATGCCGTTTATAATTGCCGGCAGAGCCGCTATTAATTGTGGCAGGGCATTTAAAAGCCCCTGCGCCAGACCGAGTATTAACTTTAGAGCTGCGTCAAGGAGCATGGGAAGATTATCAATTAGTCCCTGCACTATCGTCATTAACGCATTTACTGCCGCCGGCACCAGATTTGGCATGGCATCGGCAATGCCTTTAACAAGGGTAGTTATCACTTCAGCCGCGGCGCTTAAAACGGCAGGAAGGTTCTTTAATATTCCGTCTGTAAGTGCAAGCACAAGCTGCAGAGCCCCTTTAGTCAGTTCAGGCAAAGCTTTAACGATACCTTTTACAAGCGACATTACAAGGGTGGTCGCGGCATCTATTATGGATGAAAGGTTGCTCGTAATGCCGGATATAAGGGCGCTTATAAGGTCGGGGGCGATATCTGCGACAGTGCTTATAATTGCTTTTACCGTATCTATCAGACCGGGGAGTATTTTAGAGATAGAATCAACAATGCTTTTTGCGCCTTCCTTTATAGATTTTGCGGCATTTTCATTCCCGCTTAAAAGCTCGGAAAATCCGGTCGTAAGCTGTGTTAGCCCCGGCAGGAGCTGAGAGCTTATGGAGTCTTTAACGCCTGCAAAGGTTCTTTTCAATGTGTCCATAGAGTCAGTGAAATCCACCGACGCTTTTACGGCTTCATCATCTAAAATCATTCCAAGATCATGGGCCTTTTGTTTTAGCGCGTCTGTGCTTTCGGCCGTTGAATTTAAAAGGGGCATAAGTTCCTGCCCCTGTTTGCCGAACAGTTTAAGGGCGGCCGCGGTTTTTTCAGCCCCTGCTGGCATATTCTGCAATGCCTTGACTGTCATATCAAAAGCTTCCTCTGGGGATTTGCCTTTTATATCGTCAAAGGAGATGCCTATAGCTTTAAATGCTTTGACTGAACTGTCGCCATCTTCCGTAAGGCCCGCCATCGTTTTTTGAAGGGTTTTCATTCCGACCCCGAGACTATCTATGCTGCCCCCCGCTTGGGAAATAACATAATCCCACTCCTGGTACGCCTTTGCCGACATCCCGAGCCTTTGGGAATCCTTATCGACTCGATCGCCTGCCGCCGCCGTATCAGTTGCCATGTCATACAGTTTTTTTCCGGCAGCGACAGCGGCGGTCCCAATCGCAGTCATGGCGGCGCCGATGGCGATACCTACGCCTTTGACTACCGAGCCGAGCTTTTCAAATTTTCCCCCGGCGGCATCCGCGTCTTTTGAGGATTCGGTTATTTCCTTGCCGAAATCTTTAGCTTCTTTGCCGGCCTCATCAAATTCCTCTGCTCCTTCTTCGAGAGTTTTATTGTTATCGTTTAACTCCCGCTCCATCCCGTTTAATTCAGCCTTGGCATTGTTTAATTGTATTGCCCAGCTTTGCGTGCGCTTGTCGTTTTCTCCGAAATTTTCCGAGGCGTTTTTAAGGGCTGCCTCGAGGGTTTCGATTTTACTCTTTTGCGCATCTATGGCCTTGTTTAATACCTCGTTGCGCGCGGTTATTGCCTGAACGCTTTTGTCATTTTTATCGAACTCGGAGGAGACGAGTTTCATCTCAGATCCTAAAACCTTAAAGGATTGATTGATGTCGCGCAGGGCGCTTTTAAACTCTTTTTCCCCTTCAAGTCCTATTTTTAGTCCAAAATTGTCAGCCACGACATCACCTCCTAAATTAGGTCGCTTGGTATAATTTCATCGACAAAAAGCTCTCTTTTGGGTTTTGCCAATCTGAGGAACTGTCTGTGGCACTCCCACAGATCAAGTAAAAATCCTACCGGAGTAAGCCATGTCTCCTCCTCGGTGCGGTTTAAATGAACAGTTCCAAAATATAAAAGTCGGGTAAAGACTTCAGCGTCCGTTACCCGATTCATGCGTTTTTTGGTTCTTCTTCGCTTTCTATGTTCCTGGCGGTTCCCTTAAACATAGCTTCCGTAATCGCCGCCTTGTAGGTTGACAGCTCCAGCGGCGAGGTTAGCAGCTCAACTTCGTCCTCCGTCAAAAGCGCTTTTGGCTCCTCTTTGCTTTTAAGGTTGTAAATCAATATAGACTGATTGGCAAGGAGGGTTATAAGCCAGATTATTTCATCCAGTGCGAGCTCAAAATTTTCAGCCTTTAATAATTTCTCGCCAAGGTTTTCAAGTCCGCCGTAGCGTCTGGCTATTTCCTTGGTAGCCCGCGTTGTCAGGATCAGTTCGTACTCTGAACCGCCTATGCGGATTTTTGCACTTCTATCGCCATCCATAGAGATTTGCCTCCTTAATCCTGTGAGAATGTCGGCTCATATACGCTCGTATACCAACCGCTTATCACATTTTCACTGATATCGGTGTCGTCTTCGTCTACTTCGGCTTTCCAGGGATGCAGGTTATCATTTCCGTCCGCCGCTTTATTTCTCCTTAGCACCGTTCCTTCAATGGTCGGGGTAGAAAAAGTGATGCTGTCGCCCTTTGTAGCAAGATTAGTGCTTGGAACACCGAATTTTACCCTGTAGAGCCAAAAGTAACGGTAGCGGCCGTTTGCTTTCTTAGCCCTAAATCCTATGGCGACAGGTGCTCCGCCATCCTCCGAAGCGGAGATCAACACGCCGTTTTCATCAACCTTAGAACCCGTCAGCGCCGCCGCCACACTTCTTCCTATGCTGTCCACTCCGAGGGTCAGCTTTCCGCTTTTAAATTCTTTTACAACTTCCGCCGCACCATCGTCGGCGTATAGAGTGGCCTCCGCCAATTCAACCGAAAGCTCTGCGCTTATGGCTTTTGCAAGCATCATAGGGGTCCCGTAGGTCTCAGCACCTGTCAAAGGCTCTTCGGTTATAGGGGCGTAGTAAAGTTTGTCAAGTCCGATTGTAGCCATATTTATTCCTCCAATTCATAAAATTTTGCCACGTCTATGGCAAAGTGATGATAGCCGCTGTCATCCTCGTGGCCGATATAGCGGCGGTCCGTAATTGTGAAGCCTGCATTTAAAAGGATGCCTATGAGCCTTTGCTTTATTTGCTGGTAATTGCCTTTTGAAAAAAGTGAGATCCGCACCTCCGAAACATCTATAGCCGGTTCATTGTCGCAAAAGAGCGCAAATTCGTCGGTCATAGGCGTTAAAACAAGATACTCGTCCGGAGGAACACCACTAAAAACGCCCGTTTCAACAGGAAGGACGGGCGCCAAGATCGTATTTAATTCGGTCAGTATGCTCATATATCATTGACCTCCGATTCGAATCTCATTTTCATGGCTTCAATGGCGGCGTTTTTACTTGAAGTCTTAGCTGGTTTTAAAAACGGCTTTGCCGGTTGCCCATGTCTGCCGTATTCTAATATATTTGCAATCTTGGCATTGGAATCCCCGTCGCTTCTCGGCTCTTTAAAGCCAATCTTGATATCCCAGCCCGTACCGTCCCGCTTTTGCATGGCAGGGGAAAGGCCCAGGGATCTTTCAAGTTCTCCCGTCGAGCGGCTTTCTCTTTTTGTGTCTTTGCCAATCACGGAGGAAAGATTGCTTTTAACTTTGGCAAGCACCACTTCGCCGCCCGTTTCAAGCACTTTTTGTATTATCTCGTCAGTCTTTTCGTTAAGGCGAGAGAGACGCATTTCAAATTCATCAGGTAGTTTGAATTCAACCTTAGCCATTATTTTACGCTCCCTTCAAACTTTTCGCAGACACATTCCACATACATACCGCGGCCGCGCACATCCTCGGATGAAATAACGCGGTACCTGCCGGCGGAGCAGGTTATGATATGCGCCGCGCTAACGTCAACTCCGGGTATTTTGCGAAAACGAAATAATGCCGATGCTTCGGAAAATACGGCCATATTTGCCCAACGCTCGGAACCGTGCTTATCTTCCTTGTAGGCCCTGGTGGAAGCAAGAACAACTTCGCCAGTCCCGGCAAAGCCTTCCGGGTCCTTAATGGGAGACGTGGCCACAATATCTATAAAGGTATTCATTTTTCCAAAACTCATATTTACACCTTCCAGTCCCGGTCAAGCCGGAGCAGCAAATTCACAGTGCTCCAGACCTGCTGACCCGCCTGTACGTTATCAGAGTAAAAACCTGCCGTCGAGCCATCCCGGCTTTCATAGAAATGGCTCGACAGCATGATTACAGCCTGTTCAGTGGTAGGCGGCATTATGTTTTCTTTGTAATATCCCTGAGCGATATGCTGGTAGCTTTCCGCATAGGAGACGGCAGCCCCTATATATTGCGAAAGCAGGTTGTCGTCCTCGCCATGGGTGAGAATGAGGTTTGCCTTTACTTTTGGAAGAAGATCGTTAGTTGACATAGCTGCCGCCTCCTTTTAATCATTCTCCGTCTTTGGCCATTATCCCGGCTGCCTTTAGTTTGGCAAGCAGTAAGTTAAAATCTGCGGCAAGGCCTCCCGCGTCCTCGGCTGTACTTTCCGCTTGATTTTCCGCAACAGGGATCTCCGGATAGGCAGGGACATAGAGAATATTGTCTTCGCCTATTTTGGCCGGGACGGTATCGGTTTTTGTTTTTTCAGCCGCCTTTATGCCGCCGAGGGCGTTTGCGGCAGCAGGCAAAAGGGGATCAGCGGACAGCCCCGTTACGGAGGCTCCGGGGAGAACTTCCAGAGTACCGCCGATAGTCCATTTTTCGCCGCCTTGTTCCATATGGTTTTTCGTGTTATATCCCACAGTTTTGACCTCCTTACGCTTTTTGCTGGAGAACCTTTATAGCCTCCGGTAGAATTAATTTTCCGTCAACCCGCTGAGTCGCCATAAATCCAACCTGACCGGTGGTGGCAAAGAGCTCGTTTAATCTTTTAAAAGATCTGCCTTGCCTGTCCGCAATCCAGTAGTACCCGAAATCCCCGAAGGCCATGGATTTTGCGCCTGCCGCTATTGTCGGAACGAAAGAGGAAGTATAAACGGGGCGGTTCAGGATAGTATCGGGCGTGCCTGCTGTCAGCGAGGGCTGCCACAAATATTGGCCCTGTCCGTCTTTTAACTTCCTGATTGCCTTTACTGTGGAATCGTTCATAACAAATACCGCTTTTTTGCGGTAAGGAGATTTAAGCGAATAGAAAAGATCCATGACTTCGTCTATTGTAATGGCAGTTGAACTGGCAGCTGTGACCCCGATCTGCGCACCGCCGGTTGCGGCAAATATCCCTGTGGGTTTACCCGAACCGTCGCCAATAAAGAAAGCCTCTTCTTCCTTAGAACCTATTCTTCTGGCAAACTCGGTGCTTATATAGTTTTGAAGGTCGAATACCGAATCGTTTAAAAGCTCATCGGAAACCTTTATGAAGGTGCCGAGTTTATACGCCCCGATGGAGGTCTGGCCGAATGCTTCATCGCTTTCGGGGTAAAGTTCCTCTTCATCGAGCCATGAAGCCGAACCATGGGTTGTAACTACGGGTATTTTGCGGTCCCCGCTTGACGTTTGGATGATTTTAGCAAGGCTCCTGAAAATGTTCTCCTCCTCAAGGGCCTGTACGAGGGTACGCTCAAACTCATCGGGTACGAGAAAACCGCCTTCACTGTCAGTGCCGACTTGAAGAGCGTTTTGCAGATCATAATGCATATTTTTATTGCGCATCGCATTCCAAAAGGCTCTTTTATATTCATCTGAAGCCCTTCCTGTTTTCATATCTGAGCCGGGAAGTGAAGGCTTCCCTGTAAGAGGGGCGTTAAGAGGCTTTGACATTTCGCGGTCCAGGGCCTCCTGTCTTTCAAGTCTGTCTATTTCTTTTCCGAGTGCTACGACATCAGCCTCCATTTTCTCATAGGTGGCGGTGTCATCGGCGGAAACAATTCCGTCCGTGCCGCGTTTACTGTCAAGAAAGGCCTTTGCCGCCTCCCATGCCTTCGCACGTTTTTCACGCAGTTCAAGAATTTTATTCATATTGATATCCTCCTAAATTTTAGTGTGAAATTAAAGAAAGCCGCTTTTCAAGCGACTCAATGGGTGTACCTTTGTTCTGTTTAGGTATCTTGGGCTTGACCTTATTTAGCAGCGAGTTCGTTACCGCTCTGCGGCTGAAAGCATAAGTTACACCGTCCGGTTGTACTCTCTTTTTCTCATCCTCCAAAGTTCCATCGGCAAACCCTAATTCAATTGCTTTGTTGGCGTTTAACCATGTTTCCGCATCCATGAGGTGAGATAGTTTCGCGCGGGATTGCCCCGTCTTGATTTCATAAGCATTGATGATGCTTTCTTTGACCTCGTCAAGCATGGCGATTGCTTTTTGCATTTCCTCACTGTCACCTATAGCAACCGTCAGTGGATTGTGCACCATCATAAGTGCAGTGGGGGCCATTAACACTTCTGTTCCCGCCATAGCGACGACGCTTGCCGCCGAGGCCGCAATGCCGTCGATCTTGACCGTTACTTTGCCTTTGTAATCTATGAGCATTGCGTAAATCTGGCTTGCCGCGATACAGTCTCCGCCGGGCGAATTAAGCCATATTACGATATCGCCATCTCCGGCATTTAATTCAGCTTTAAAAGCTTTCGGCGTGATATCATCGTCAAACCATGATTCTTCTGCTATTACGCCGTCAATATAAAGAGTGCGCATTCCGGTTTCCTCATCTTTTGCCCATCTCCAAAATTTGCGTGAAGCAGCCGAAGTTGTATTGCCTTGTGTAGGTTTAGACAGTTCTGCTTGCTGTGGTAGTTTCATCTGAAATTTCCTCCTTTCTTGCTTTGTTAGCCGTAGAGCCAGTTTGTTTTGAAAACGCCCCGGCATCCTGTAGTTTTGTCATCGCCCCGTTCACGAGATAAAGGTCGCCGCCGAGTTCAGCCGGAATCCTGTTAAGGTTCTCAAGTTCCCTAATATCATTTGCACTCATCCAGCCGTTTTGTCTTGCGGTTGCATATCCGTTCATGCGGCTTGCATAATCACCTCGAAGAAGGCCGTCTACATTAAATTTAATAAAGACTATAGGTTTCTCGCTCTCCGAAAGCAAAGAACGGCACATGGACTGTTCCCACCGGACCACCCATGGGTCAAGCGTATATTTCACAAACTCAAGACTCTGCTGCTCGATGTTGCTGAAGCTTGATTTCTCGAGGTCTGCCAGCATATGGGGAGGCACCCTAAAAATACGGGCTATCTCATTAATCTGAAACTTCCTTGTTTCAAGAAATTGAGCCTGTTCCGGAGATATGCCGATGGGCTGGTACTTCATTCCTTCCTCTAAAACTGCCACGCGATGGGAGTTTTGCGACCCTTGGTATGCAGCGTTCCAGCTTTCTTTTACCTTTTGCGGGTCCTTGATAGTTCCGGGATGCTCGAGAACGCCCCCTGGAGCGGCGCCGTTTGCGAAAAATTTAGCTCCGTATTCTTCGGTGGCAATGGCAAGCCCCACTGCGTTTTTAGCCATAGCAATAGGGGAATAGCCAATAAGCCCGTCAAAACCAAGGCCCGGGATATGCAAAACATCGGAAGGCGCAAGGTATATCTGGCTGTCACTGCCAAGGGTAGGCACATCCTCGCTTGATCTGGAATAAAGATAAAAAAGCCGCCCTTTACTATCCCGGTCAACCGTCATTTTATTTGGCATGAGGGGATAGAGAGCTATCACTTCACCCCGCGCATTTCTAATTATCTGTGCGTATGCATTTCCCCATAATAAAAGATGACTCATCAGCGTTTCACGAAACGCGAAGGAAGTCATCTCTGGGTTCGGCTCATCATGGATTAATTTATAGAGCGGATGATTAAGGTATTTTTCTTTTCCGCCCGAATCGTTATATCTGTATACATGAAGCGGTAGTCCGGCTAATGTTTCAGACAGTATTCTCACGCATGAATATACTGCTGTCATTTGCATAGCTGTGTATTCGTTTACTGCTTTTCCTGCAGATGTTGCTCCAAATAGGAAACTGTAGCGGCCGCCGCCAATAGCATCCTTAGGCTTATCACGAGCCTTGAAGATTCCATGCAAAAATCCCATAATATCAACCTCCTTTTCTAAAAAATTAGCATACCCCGTTTGTCATAAATACTTTCGCTGTTGTCGTTCCCGCACCTTATAGCCCGGTCAAGAGCCATGATAGTTGCGACCGCACCGTCAATCTTCTCCGTCGATTTCTCTTTATCAGGCTTGATGTTTCCGGCAGGGTCCGTGCGGATAAAGATATTATCCATCATCCAGCGTAGTACCGGATGTCCTCCGTGAGCGATTTTTTGCTCAAGGGTCAATTTCATCAGTTCTTTAGTTGGCGGGGACATATCTTTAAAGCCCTGGCCAAAAGGGACCACAGTAAAGCCCAGGCCCTCGAGGTTTTGCACCATTTGGACGGCTCCCCAACGGTCAAAGGCAATTTCCCGAATGTTATACTTAATTCCAAGCTCCTCAATAAAAGTTTCTATAAAGCCATAATGCACCACATTGCCTTCAGTGGTTTTAAGGAAACCTTGTTTCTGCCACAAATCATAATTTACATGATCCCTTCGGACGCGGAGGTCAACATTATCTTCCGGTATCCAAAAGAAGGGCATAACAGTGTATTTATCATCCTCATCCAATGGTGGAAAGACGAGCACAAATGCCGTTATATCGGTGGAAGAGGAGAGGTCAAGGCCGCCATAACAGACCCGCCCTTTTAAAGCTTCTGAGTCAACCGCAAAAGCGCAGGTATCCCACTTATCCATGGGCATCCAGCGTACAGCCTGCTTTACCCATTGATTAAGCCTTAGCTGCCTGAAACTATTCTCCTCGGCAGGGTTTTGCATTGCACTTTCACAAGCTGTCTTCACCTTGTCCAATCCTATTGTGATACCAAGGGAAGGATTTGCTTTCTTCCATACCTTTGGATCCGTCCAGTCGTCCGTTTCTGCGGCTCCAAAGATGACAGGATAAAATGTTTTATCTGTCTTTCGCCCTGATAGAATATCCATTGCTTTTTGATGCACTTCATAACAAATAGAGCTCGAATTGTCACCAGCAGTGGTTATTAAAAAATACAGTGGCTGCATACGGGCATCTCCGCTGCCCTTGGTCATTACATCAAAGAGCTTTCTATTAGGCTGCGCATGCAGCTCGTCGAATATAACGCCATGTGTATTGAAGCCATGCTTATTTGCCACGTCAGCCGAGAGCACCTGATAAGTACTTTCCGTAGGCAAATATATAAGGGTCTTTGTCGATTCAGTGATCTTGACACGCTTAGACAATGCCGGTGATTTTCGCACCATCGCCATAGCGACATCAAACACAATCTTTGCTTGGTTTTTATCCGAAGCACAGCTATACACCTTTGCGCGCTGTTCGCCATCGCCACACGTCAATAAAAGTGCAACTGCTGCAGCAAGCTCTGACTTTCCATTCTTTTTTGGTATTTCTATATATGCTGTATTAAACTGACGGTAGCCGTTTGGCTTCAGAATACCAAATACATCTCGAATGATCTGTTCCTGCCAATCTATAAGCTCAAAAGGCCGACCGTCCCATATGCCGCTGGTATGGCGCAAGGCCTGAATGAAAGCGACAGCATAATCGGCGGCTTCCTTACAGTAAACGGAATCCTTAGCCATAAAACGGGTTGGAGTGTATTTCTTGAGCTTTCGTATACCAGCCGCCTCCTTTAAAAATAGTATAAAAAACGACCTGCCATAGGCAAGCCTTCTAAAACCGTTTGTACGAGAGACAACCCCTTTCGGGGTGTTCTCGAATGTTTAAGATTTTAGGTTAAGGTTTTTCCATTAGTTTGCCATCTACTAGAATGTAGCGGTGTTCGTAATCTTGCGTATCTTTGGCGATAATTCTTAATTCTCCGTTTTCAAAAGCGTTGTATACCTTAACAAAAGTGTATCCGCCGCCAAGCTGCTCGCTGATAAGTTTTCGGTAGTCCATGTTTTTCTCCTTTCTAATCGAGGTTTATAAACCCGCTTTTGTGTCGTGAAATCTTGGCGGGATTCACATCGGCCGGTTCGCACATGGCTGCGCTTGCAAGCCATTTGGTACCGTCATTCCAAAGCGGGCGAAGTATTGGGTCGCCTGTGACTTCATGGAAACCGATAATCTTGGCGAGGACGCCGAGATTGCGAACTGTCTGGTTCAGGTGAAGTTGGTTTGTCATGTTGTTGGCCTCCTTATAGTGTGTTTTCCCTTTCGGTAGGTTACATATAGCCATAGAAAACACAGCATAGCAAGACGATCACACGATATAAATCGGCATATACTACACAATTTTTGCTGTTAATAAAGCAGCAGTAATTGTGTATTCTATAGTAAAATTTTTCTGCAACTATCCTCGCCATATACGACATGAAGCGAGCTGCCGTTATCCCACAAAACCATTATGCTTCCAATGTCGTCCACACCCGTGACAGTGCCTTTTGTGCCAATAGGAGGAGCCTGCAAGTCATCCATTTTTACCAGCTCTACGCGACATCCGACGGGATATTGAGCGCGAATACGTTCGATGATTTCTCTTGAAGGAAATCTATTGTTCATCGCCTGCATCACCTTTCGGAGATTTGAATGCGCTGCTGCCGGAGAGGTTTTTCAGCAGGATTTTTCTGCTAACCTTGTATTCGTCACCAATAAAGCCGAGGGAGAGGAGCCAGCAGCGCATGGCGTACTTTGGATTATCAACCTCACGTTCTTTGGCATTGACTCGCAGCTTTTCTTTTGCCGTTTCACAGAGTTTCGTTATTAGTGTAGTATAGGCGTGAACCGAATTGCTGTCTAAGCTTCCTTTGAACCATGGGAAGCGTATAGTGTTTTCTGTCTGCTGAATAGGCAAATCTTCAGCATCTAATGCTGCCTTGAGAAGCGATCCCTTTGCGGTGACCAGTTTAGCAAGGTTCTCAAGCTTTTCAGGAGTGAACCCCGCCAGCGGCATCTCAATAACAAGCTTGTCGCCATCATTAGAGTCACCGCCGTTCTTTTCTGCTTCAAAGCCCAATTCATGCAGCTTCTCTATGAGCTTTTCGATTTCCAAACTATCACTGCGGTTATTAAAAACAACGGTGCCATTTTTATCAACAGTGAAATAATCAATCTCGTAAGCGAAGCTCGGAGCACCCAAGTATTTTGGTGCAGCTTGCAAAATGTCGCCCATTGCCCGGACGAGACGCTTACGCTCATCGCCGGTAACATTAAACCGGACTTCAAATGTGTTTTGTTCCATTGCATTTGCCACCTTTCTGCGTTATACGCAGATCATATAGAGCCATAAAATCTGTAGAATGGCAAGCATTATTTCACAGGTTTTTCGATATCTCTATATGCAGTTTTTTGTGTATCACGCATTAGGTAAACGTCGGTATCCGAGCTTTTTTGCTCTATGTACCGTTTTACAATAACGTCGGCATAACGCTCATCCAATTCAATCGTATAGCAAATGCGCCTTGTCTGCTGACAGGCAATGAGAGTACTGCCGCTGCCGCCAAAGGGGTCAAGCACGATATTATTTGGCAGTGAGCTGTTTATAATCGGATATGCGCATAAAGCTACCGGTTTCATGGTAGGATGATGTTTGCTCTTAGTCGGCCTGTCAAAATTCCATGTCGTACGCTGTTTACGGTCGGCATACCAGTTATGACCGGCTGTTGGCTTCCAGCCAACGAGAATAGGTTCATGGTTGTATTGATAATCACAGCGCCCCAAGACAGGTGTATTCTTTATCCATATACAGGTCTGGTGACAAAAGAAACCTGCTTCGGTAAATGCTGTTCTGAAATTGACGGTCTCACGATCGGCGTGGAAAACATAAATGCCGCCACCGTCTACGAGTGCATCATACATATACCGATAAGCTGAAAGCAGGAAGTCATGAAATTTAGTGCTTTCCATATTGTCATTCTTAAGTTTTCCCGCAGTGCCTTTATAATTCACGTTGTATGGGGGATCTGTAATCACGAGATTTGCTTGCTGGCCGTCCAGCAGATTTTTATATGTTTCCGCTTTTGTAGCATCGCCGCAGATTAGGCGATGCCGTCCAAGCAGCCAGATGTCTCCCTGCTTAGAAATGGACGTTTGGGGTAATGGTTCGTCAAAATCATCCTCTTTGATTCCTCCGACTATACTATCCCTGAACAACGCATCCATCTCTGTAGCGTCGAAGCCCGTAAGAGATACATCAAATCCGCTTGCACCGATGTCTTTCAAAAGGTCGGTCAAAAGCGGGATATCGAACTCACCGGATATCTTGTTAAGCGCCACATTTAAGGCCTTTTCCTTTTGCTCATCGATGTCCAGCACCACGCAATCTGCATTCGTATACCCAAGTGCCACCAGTACTTTGTATCTTTGATGGCCACCAACAATATTTCCCGTGCGCTTATTCCAGATAATAGGCTCAACGTAACCGAATTCCTCGATGGAGCGGCGCAGCTTTTCATATTCAGCATCGCCGGGTTTGAGGTCTTTGCGCGGATTGTATGCCGCAGGGTTTAATTTTTCTATTGGTAATTTCTGTATATCCATATCATACCTCCAGCTTCACGGCAGTTTTACCGGTGAATGTTTCCCAGCGCTTTATAATGAGGTCACAATATACCGGTGATATCTCCATCGCATAGCACCTGCGCTCAGTCTGTTCACAGGCGATGAGAGTCGTTCCACAGCCCGCAAAAGGTTCTAATACAATACCGCCCCGGTCAGAGTGCATTTTTATGCATCGCCACGGAAGCTCTACAGGAAACATAGCAGGGTGATCTTTATTGGCTCGCACAGTAGATATTTCCCAAATACCGGCATAGCCCCATTTTTTACGTTCATCTTTGGTGAGCCGCTTTACAAACTTATATGAATGACCGGCGAAAGCTGAAACCCAGGCGAACTCTTGGTCGTTGTACTCCTCGGTTACCTGCGCAGCCAGTGCCGTGATATATTCGTACTGCTGCACCGGTTTATTTGTCACAAGGTGATAGGGTGCGTTGCCGAAATTCATGCCTTGCTTTTTCCAAATGCGAATCCAAATGGGACGAAAGCCGTTGTCGCCAAATAGCCCAATGCTATACATTTCGGTTGGTTCAATAAACTGGGTTCCCGTTGCATATAGGTCTCCTATATTCCAACAGACGATATCTGCGTTTTTACAGATGTTTTTTATAGCGGGTCGCATAGTTTCAAACCAAGGTTCAATCCCGGCCTTTTCATATTCTTTTCCGACACCATATGGAGGAGAGGTAACAGCGCATTGGGCATGAGCACCGTCCATCAGACGGTTAAAATCTACCTCGCTTGTGCTGTCGCCGCACAATAGCCGATGCTGTCCAAGCAGCCATATATCGCCTGAATGAGTTCGTGTTTCGCCAGCAGCCTCAATGGCTTCCCTTTCTTTGTCTACGTCGAAGTCATCCTGTATGGCTTCTTTCGAGTAAAATTTATTTAAAAGCGCATCAACTTCGTCGGCATCAAAGCCAGTGAGGGATACGTCAAATGTAGACGCGTCAAATTCCGCCATAAGTGAGGCCAGCTTTGTTTCATCCCAATCACCTTGTATTTTATTAAGAGCAAGGTTGAGTGCCTTTTCGCGGTTGTCATCAAGCTCCACGACTACGCAATCAATTTCTGATACACCAAGGTCGAGTAATACTTTCAACCGTTGGTGACCGCCGACCACGTTACCAGTAGCCTTATTCCAGATGACCGGTTCCACATAACCAAACTCCGCAATAGAGCGCTTGAGCTTTTCATATTCTTTGTCGCCGGGCTTCAGATCTTTTCGTGGGTTATATGCAGATGGATTAAGTTTTATTGCGGGTATTTTTTCAATCAGCATATTCTTTAGCCGCCTTTCTTAACTCCTTATGGCAATCCAAGTTCTCCCATGTAAAGAGACATGAGTTGAAATGCCCATATGCCGCAGTGTTTTCATATATGGCGGTTCTCAAACGCAGTTTTTCGATGATGGCGGCAGGGCGCAAATTAAAGACTTCCTGTACAATAGAGGTAAGTTGTTCATCTGTTAGTCTGCTTGTCCCAAATGAAGTAACTGCTACCGCCACGGGGTTTGCTTTGCCGATGGCATAAGAAAGGGCGACCTCGCATTTTTCAGCTAAGTCGCTCCATACAATATTCTTTGCGATGTACCGTGCCATGTATGCGCCGCTGCGGTCAACCTTCGTCGGATCTTTGCCGCAGAGGGCACCACCACCGTGAGACGCAAGCCCGCCATAAGTATCTACCATAATTTTTCTGCCCGTTAGCCCCGTATCGGCAGCGGGACCGCCTTTGACAAATCTGCCAGAGGGGTTAATAAGTATTTCGGTATCATCGTCTAGTGGAAAATCTTCAAAGCATTGCCATAAGACATTATTCATAATATCCGTGCGCAGCTGCTCTTGTGTTTTGTTCGTCTCATGCTGGACAGAAATAACCACGGTTTTCACACGTTTTGGCTTGCCATCTTCATATTCGACCGTGATCTGACACTTGCCGTCTGGTAAAATGCCCTTGATGAGCTTTCCTTCGCGGCAGTCATCAATGCGCTTGGCAATACGATGCGAAAGAACCAATGGTAAAGGCAAATACTCATGGGTTTCCTTTGTTGCATATCCGTATACTGTGCCTTGATCACCTGCGCCGATAGAGCCATAAGGATCGCAGGTACCGTTTCGTGCTTCGAGCGCAGTATCAACACCGGCTGCGATGTCAGCGCTCTGTCGATGAACGAATACTAACACTATAAATTTCCAAGGACTATATCCGGCCTTTCGCAGGACTTCTCGCACGATAAAACGAATATTCACTTTTTCGCTACAGGTGATTTCGCCCGCTACGATGATTTTTCCCTTAGTCGCCATTACCTCGCAAGCCACGCGAGATGCTCTATCCTTTCTAAGACAGGCATCCAAGATGCTGTCGGCGATTAGATCGCAAAGTTTGTCTGGATGGCCTTTACAAACACTTTCCGCTGTTTTGTAAGTTGTCATTTAAAATTCCTCCGTTTTTAACAGTGTGCCCCGACGGGCATTGAGCAGCTTTTCCATTACATCGTCTTGGGGCGTTGCACCGCGATATTCTGTAGTGCAGTTTTCCCGCACTACTTGATAAATCTGGAACCAGATGTTGTTGACCTGCTTCATGAAGTTTTGAGACATCGAAACATAGGGGGATGGAATAGCATTGCCGGTGGTGGGGTGCTTTGCAAGAAAGCCAAACTCGCTGATTGCCTGTTCGCACTGAATCCACCGAGCCACACTCTGAGCGTACTGTTCTATAAGCTGGGTGGTTACTAATTGCGCGCAACCCCGTTCCTTGAGCCATTGCCATGTATTATTGAAAATTTCCGCCGCCAGTGTCGTGGAACCGTCTTTTTGTTTTGCTATAAGGTAGCCTCTTGGTTTTGGCATTGAGTCTCCGGTCAGATCCGCTGTGTTTGAAAAATCCATGATGGTCAATTTTCGATTACCGGGATTGCCGTCTAAAATTTTGTCGGCGAGGGCTTTCTTTTTTTGTCCTGAGCCGATTCTTGCACCACCCCTGTTGGTGCCGTCTTTTGCCATATTCAACACACTCCTTAATGGTGGGGGATATACGCCGTTTGAAACCGCGATTTCACACGCGAAGCCCCACGCCGCTGTCCGCTAAAAATAGTTTTAGAGATTTGACCGCCCCCACCTGTCGCCGCTCTCTGCAGTAATGCGTGAATGACACGATTTGCAAAGCGACATAAGATTGCTCACATCATTTGTTCCTCCGCGACTGAGCGGGAGAATATGGTGTACCTCTTCTGCGGGGGTTAAGCGATCAGCTTTTTTACACTCCTCACATAGCGGGTGTGCCTTGATGTAACGGTCGCGTATGCGTTTCCATGCACGGCCATATTTTTTGTTGGTTTCAGGCTCGCGCTGGAAATGATTATAGTGGCGAGTTGCCTGCCGTTGATGTTCCACACAATACAAACCATCCGTCAGTTTTGGGCAACCAGGGTATCGACACGGCCGCTTTGGTTTCTTTGGCATAGAGTCACCTCCTCGGGCATAAAAAAAGCCACGGGGGATTTTCCCTCGAGGCTCTGGTTTATTATGCGTTCCTAAATATATACTATCACAAAGGAGTTCATGACAAACAGTGACATTTACTGCTGAGTTTGCGGAACAGAAATATTTTTTATTGCCTCATCGTGAAGTCGGTATACATGGCGTACATTATAGCCCATATCAACAGCTATCTGCTCCCAAGTTTTAAAGCAGAGGTAGCGCAGCTCCAGAAGCGTCTGATGTTCTGTGTTATCTACGGTTTTGATGAGCCTTACAATTTCACGCTTAAGGTCGACAAGCCTATCGATGTCGCGATTGATTTCCGCTTGCAGGTCGATAATCTTTGCCACAGCATCGGCTATCGTTGATGTACTGCGATTTGGATTGCGGGGCATTCCCGTTAGGGTGTAGGTGCATTTTGTCGCCAGTTCATTTAGAGAAGCAATCTGCTCCAGTTTGGAATTTATACGCTGGTCGAGCCTGTATGCCTGCCTGAGATATGCTTTAACAGTCATGACATCACCTCAGCTTTCAGCTTGGTGATTAGCATTTCCGGGTCGATGCTCGTCAGCACTCCAAACCAGCCAGAACGGAAGAATTGTTCAATGCGCCTGCGCTCATACTGTGCTGAACGGTTGTTGGGGTGACGAAAGAGGGTACGCAATTCCTTGCGATAATCCTTCACAGCTTGAAGAATGATGGCGTTAGCTAAATTATTATAATTGTCAATCATGTGTGACACGCTCCTTATTTTTTATTCTTGAAAGAAGCGCTGCCGCATTGTTGGCGTTGTATACGTAGAGCACGGATGCATTATTTTCAAAATCATTGCAGGGAGCCGTTTATAACAGCTCGCACCTCGTCAACTGAACGGACGACCGAAACGGCGCCGCCACAGGCGAGGATTTTACGAATAGTTGCTTCTTGAAGTTTTGTTGTTTTGCCAATAGGTGTTTTTACTTCAAAGGCGTAAAACCTGCCGTCGATGCAGGCGATGATATCCGGGATGCCGGCTGTTCCATAAATACCGCCGTGTTCCTTCCAAGCGAAGCACTTCGGAACGGTTTTTAAATAACGAAGGATTTTTGATGCAATTTCTTTTTCAGACATTGGAACCTCCTTGTAACTTATTTGCAGCTAATAACCTCGTAACTTGAAAATATATAGGTGTGCATATATTTACACGCACATACGCGCTCGCGATGGGGAATTGTTGCTTTCGCGTGTATACCCATAATTTTAGAAGTTACAAAGTTACAAAAAATAAGAAAACTCAAATTGTGCTTTTATATAGCGGTTTTTGGGCGTAACTTTTCTTGTAACTTTTCCTCTTCGGAAAGTTGCGTATTGGCCTGTAAGGTTACATTTAAATTGTTCATAACGGTTCTATATCTGTGATCTCAAACCCGGATACATCACATCGAGCTTTCATCAGCTCATAATTGAGTGTCCAAACACGCCGATTTTCTGATCCGATGCGTTTTTGCACATTGCTTTCAAGAAAATAATCCGAGTGAGCAAGCTGCTTTTTAAACTGAGCGTAGGTCAGTGTTTCGCCGACAACGGCGTAATCCTTGCGGTATTTAGTATATTTGTCGTATACGGGGTTGAGCCTAAGCGCCAGCACGGTGTCACCATCGCAGAGGGTGTATTCACTTTTTGGGTCCAGCCCCATGCGCGACATAATTTCGAGTGTCTGTTCAACTACACTTTTATTGCTTAAGCCGCCATCTAGCAAATATTCCTTTGCCGCAAATTCGACATACCTTGTGCAGTGTTCGATGCTATATGGGAGTGCCTCATGCCAAGAAAGCCCGAGCGCCTTGCATAGCTTTTCGAGCAGCCGCAGACCGGTTAGCATACAGGCGAGGTTATTAACGATACGCGACGGAAGCTCATTGCTGAAGAATCCGAGCGCTTCTTTATACCATGAATAGCACTCGCTTGCAGTTATTTTCAGTGCAATATTCAATAAACTATGCCCGAAGCTGCCGAGTAAATCGGCGCATCGGCATAACTCCTGAAAATTCATACGATATCCTACGGGTTTTAGATCTCTCTTAGAAAACAAAAGCTCGATGGTGCGCTCCCTGATTGCCGCTTCATCAGCCGATTCCTCACCGGCGACCACAAGCGGGGCAAGAAGCTCATAACTTACAATGCTTTGGTCGGCACGCCCACGAATACCTTCTTGCCCGTCATAACTATTACGAAAATGGTTTAGCAGCGCATCAAGTCGATGTTTATCAATCTTTGACGGCTTGAATTCATCCAATGCCATCGGAATA
The DNA here is from genome assembly GCA_012518215.1 of Bacillota bacterium. Taxonomy (NCBI): domain Bacteria; kingdom Bacillati; phylum Bacillota; species Bacillota bacterium. Next base: position 10,565 of record JAAYSV010000046.1, on the reverse strand, counting down.
ACATTAGAGGATGCCGCATCTTTCATTAGAGTGAATGCCGTTGTCTGGCCGGCTGCGATGATTTTTGTCCTTGAAAACACTGGCATAATGATCCGCTCCAGTGTATTGCTTTTACCGCTGCCTGCTTCGCCGATGAGCATGAGATGAGGAAACTTGACGTTCTTTTTTCGTAGGTGTTCTTTTATGAAGCAACCGCATATCCATGCTAATATAGAAATCGTTTTTGCAGGTTCATTGTAAGACATCAGTCTTTCACCTAATTTCTGAAGCTGGAGTGCCGTTAAGGGCTTTACTGAGAGTATAGCGGAGTCAATGCTGCGGTATTTTTCTAATTGAATGATGTTATCGATTGCTGCGCCGCTTGCATCAACCGCACCGTCCATAGAAACAAATACCATCTCTTTTCCTCGTTCGTAGATGCCCATTGCCTTAACGCCTACTTTTACCGGCCAATCTAAGTCGGAGATATATGCTTTGAGCAGTTCCAAATCACCATCAGAGCCGGTGTAGCTAAGAGCAATGGTGCGCTTGTTAAGTGCATTTTTAAATTTCTGCTGGTTGGCAAAATCCGTTGTCATGAAAGTCAACCGATGTTTTTCGCCGCGTATGGTCACAAGGTCGGCAGTAAGCTGTGTTTCCTCATCGGCAACAATCATTTCAACTGGCACAAACACGAAGTTTGTAAGCAAGTAGATGTTATCGTTTCTTTTGCGGTAATATTGTCCCTTATATTCAAATATAGGTGCATCACCGCCGAGAGCATATACATCTTCGGTGATGTCGCAGGCCTTTGACAGTGTTTCTTCACCATAGGTTGCCCCGCTTGCATGATGCCGTGTATCCCATTTTTCACGAAACAGGCCGCTTTGCCGAAAGAGCCTATCCATCTGCTCCTTATTTTTGCCAGACCAGAATGCCAGCTTGCAGCAGAGTGCCATATCCGCTTCGGATTGACTGGCATAGTTTTCTTGCCAGTCACCTTCCCATAGTTTCGTAAATGCCTCGCCGTTTTCGGCATTCTTTGCAAGCTCTAAAAGGTCATTGTCTGTAAGTTGTACGGATATATTCCTTTGCGCCTTTTTATTTTTTCTTCTTGGGGGGCGGATATATGTTTCGTGAATCCATTTAAGCGTTCCGTAATCCTCAGCAACGGTATTAATAGCACAGTCAAGCTTATTACCTGTCATGGTGAAGTAGCGGGTATGCTCGTACATTTCCACGCCGGTTTTAGTATTCTTGTTGCCGGTACCAGGTATTTTGCCTTTATAAAAAAGATGAACGCCAGTGCCTGAGGGCGAAAATTCCATGTATGTTGGTTGTCTTGCGATGATAGCCTTTGCCATATCGTTAAATGTCTTTGTCTTAGGGTCATAACAGTGATCAATGTCTACGCCTACAAAATCATCGTCACGAGAGAACATAAAGCCCACACCCGTAAAACCATAGCGACCTACTGCGTCAAAAGCGGTTGCATAATCTGTCCATGTCGCCGGGTTATTGGATGCGGCACCCTTGCCTGACACCGGATTAAACGGCATTTTTTTATCCCTGCCGCCATCCTTATCAGGGACAAGCCGCCAGTTGACCCATTGCTTTCGTTCCATCAGCTCTTTTGGGTAGGGCATATCGCTTTCACCTCACAATCTTCCGTAAAATAGCGTATCGGTATATTTTTCTTCCGTGCTTTGCGTATTTCATAGCTCATGCCCTCGGATACGTTATCGCCAAAGATCCAAAGTTCCTGGCATTTTCCAAGCAGAACACGACCAAAGAATAGACCAAGGCTACGGCTATCCGGATCATGCTCATCCATAAACTGCGGGTATAGCAGGTGGGGTGCGACAGGGATTGCATATTGCTCCACAGCGAAGCGGCAATAGTTTTTAGTGCGCTCTGTATTTGCTTTTATATCTCCGGCAAATGGCGAACATATGAATACAAGAGGGCGGTGCCCCGTACCATAACAGCGTTCTAATTCATCGCGCAGTATTTTTCGCATGGCCTTGTATGCCGTTGGGTCATAATAACCTTCAGAATTACATTTATCTATCCACATCACGCACCCTCCATTTCAATCAGATTACCGAAATTCGCGCCGTATGCAGCCTCAGCAATGATCGGCACGTCGAAATCTCTAAAGGGTGTCTCTTCCATGCAAGTTTTAACGAAAGAGACTGCTTCATCGAGTTTGCCCGCTGGAATTTCAAATACCAGCTCATCGTGGATTTGTAAAAAAGGTTTGAGCCACGGACGTGCCTTGATCCCTTGGACTATGCGCCCCATTGCCAGTTTGATTATATCGGCGGCAGTACCTTGAATCGGGGTGTTCATAGCGCAGCGTTCGGCAAAAGAATGCTTGCCCCAGTCAGGCGAGAGGATGCTAACGATGTATCTTCGGCGGCCAAGCCATGTTTCCGCATATAACGTAATGGCGGCTCGCTTTTTTGTTTCATCCTGCCACTGCGTCAAGCGCGGATAGCCGCTTTTTAAGTTGTCGATGATTCCTGCACATTGTTCCTTGGACATATCGAGCCCCGCCTTGAATTTCAGCGTTTTTTGAAGCCCACTTGGAAATAACCCGTAAAAGACTCCGAAATTACAATTTTTTGCGATAGTACGGCGCTCCTTGTAATGTGGCGAATTTTTATCCGCCGCCGTTTCGAACGGAATATGAAATATGACCGAAGTCGTGGACGCATGAATATCACCGCCGGCTCGATAGGTTTGCAGCATTTGTTCATCACGACAATAGAAAGCGCCGACGCGTAATTCTATCTGGGAAAAATCTAAAGAGACAATAAAGCTGTCCTTTGGCGCTGCGATGAAGTTTCGCACACCTATCGGGTCGTTATCCTTGCGCGGGCAGTTTTGCAAGTTCGGGTTACGCGATGCAAAACGCCCTGTCTCTGTACCGAGGGGCATGAGGTCAGGATGGATTCGCCCTGTCGCCGTATTGATATGTGTTAAGTACCCGTCAATGTAAGTGCTTTTGAGTTTGCCCCATTTACGGTATTCCTGTACCAGTTCAAACAGGCGAACAAGCTCCGGACGCTTGTCTTTGCAATATTCGGCAAGCATTATCATTGTCGAATCATCCGCCGCCTCCTGATGTTTTTCTGTTGTTTTCAATACCGGAAGACTAAGGTCACTAAAGAGGTACTTTTTGAACGCTGATGTAGATGCGTTTGCCCCGATGTCTACGCCACCGGTCATCTCGCCGATTTCATTACGGAGGGCAGTAAGCTTTTCCTCGGCTTCCTTCTGTCTTTTCAGCATTGTATCAACATCCATCGGAACACCGTTATATTTCATAATGCCGCAATAAACTGCAGTAGGCGATTCAATGCGCTCCACGATTTCTCTGTGATGCGGCAGGTTTTTGGCAAACCATTCGTTGAATTTATGATACAGCCGCAAGGTGTAGTCACTATCGGCACAAGCATAGCGAAGGGTTTCTTTATCTTCTGGGTCCATCTCATCAAAATGCCTGCCCGCCGTCACCGTTTCAAAGGACGGCATATCTGCACCGAATAAAGATGTCGAAAGCAGCTTTAAACCGCTGTCCGACAGGTTGCGAAACTCAAATTTACTCTTAAGCGTCAGTTGCGCTGCCGCGATGGTATCATAGCAAGGCTCGCATACGACGATACCCAGCGCATATAGGAACATTGCCTCAAAGGAGAGATTGTGCGCCACCTTGATTATTCTTGGATTTTCAAACAGGGATTCTCTTAGGTATTCCGCCACTCCAGTGGGGTTAATGGCATTAATTCCAACCTTATGTGAGAGGGGTATGTACACAGCGCTGTCCTCTTTGACTGAAAGGCTAATGCCAATAATATGTGCCTTATGCGCATCCAGTGCCGCCTTCGGCTCGTCGCGCCATTCATCGTCCGGCGCTGTTTCAAAGTCAAATGCAACGATGCCCGCACCGCTGATATAATCGTGTATCTCTTTATTTGTATAAATAATGTTGTAATCCATAAATTGCTCCAATCTGTCGCATGGGGTCGGGTAGCACATGACCACCCGACCTGCGGCTTTATTCTTTAAGCGAGCGGCTCTATAACTTCACCTGTTTCGGGGTCAATGTTTGCAGCTACATCAACGGAGGATTCGTTGTCGTGGCCGACACGAACGGAGAAAGCTTTGACTTGTTCGGTAAGTCCTGAAATAAGCGCAAATTCCTCATTGGTTAAATCACGGTCGACTGAGAATTGCGCTTGGGAATATGCGATACCGCTGTTGTTGGTAGCCTTTTTTAGGGTGAATTTAGTGACTACCGCGTTGGATTTTTTACCTTTTGAGAGCAGACGCATAATGTAACGGGTAAAGTCCTTAAGCGATCCGGTTGGAAGGGAGAGGATCATCGGAAAAATCTCGCCCTCCCTTAGCAGATAAATGCGGCGGCGGTTTTTACAGGCTTTCGCTCCGTTCTCGCCTGAACCGAATTTGTTAAACGGACACTTGGAGCAATCTCCGCCGGGGTTACCTACACCGGTGATGCCGTCAAAACTGCCGCAATCAGGGGGATTTGAACCACCTGTATACTTGTCAGTATAATAGGCATACAGCGGATGGTGGTGCAGGATAACTGCCGAAAACTCCTTAACAGTTTCGGGACTGTCGGGATTTTCACCGGGAATTTCAAATACCGTCATACCGGCTGCAGGAATTTTAATGCGCTCAAAGCTGCCTGATAAACCGGAAAGCTCCTCAGTGAGCGCATCGTTTAAGTCAAAGTCCTTTAGTGCCATAAACGCACTGTTCTTGGTGGTAAGAGTCCTATTTTCATTGTTTTTCATGATATTTTCATCCTTTCATTAATTGCGGGTAGCTTTGCGGACACCCACGGTTGTTTTTTCAAATACATTGACCAGACCATTAAGCCAATCGGGTAAAACGTCATTGTTTATTGATATCTGTTCTCTTACAAAAGCCGATAAGCTGTTGGCGTTGACGGTTTCGTAAATCAGCCCGCCATGCCCTTCGGTACGAAGCGCTTCGAACAAAGCTTCTTTGCGGTTGGCCATCGCTGATGCACGTGTGGTACCCATAAGACAGAACATAGTGCCTGAGCGGGTGAAATTCTGCGTCTCGGTATCAGTCATTAGCTGAGCCAGTGCAGCGTCGACCTCCTCCAGTTCAGCATTAATATCTTTGAGGTTTTGCTCAATTTCCTTTTTCTCATCGCGCAGAGCTTTAAGCTTATCTGCAAGTTCAAACATTTTTTCTGAATTGTCCATAATAAAAATCTCCTTCATTAAACAAATGGGTTATTCCCGTAGCGATAATCATCAACCAGCGCCTTGGCGAGGTTTGCCTTGTTCTTTAATGCTTTCAGTACTTTTTCGTCGACTGTACCCTGCGCGGTGAGATAGATGTAAGTGCATGGCATACGCTGACCGGCGCGATGAATACGGGCTTTGCATTGTTCGAAATTAGACATCGAATAATCTAAAGAATAAAACACCATTGTGCTTGCCGCTGTGAGTGTGATGCCCAATCCCGCAGTCGCCACCTGTCCTACAAAGATAGGTACATCGAGGTCATTCTGAAATCTTGCAACCTGTTCGTCGCGGTCTTTTACACCGCCTTTGATGAGCGAATAGTTGATGCGTTTTTTCTCAAGCATGGCGCAGATTGCATCCAGTTCCGGCACAAATCGGGCGATAATGACGAGTTTACGGTTCTCCTCCAAAGCTGAATCGATGATATCCTCAAGCACGTCCAGTTTTGCAGTGCTGACTTGTTCAGTGGTGCTGCTCTCGTCACTGCCGATGAAACCACCTGTAAGTTGGGAGAGTCGCAGTAACTTGGTCAGAACATTGGTGATGGTGACCTCACCATTAGCCAGCTCGGCATAGCTTTCTTTGACAAGGCCATGATACAGTTTCAGTGACTTCGGCTCCAGTTCAACTTTTCGGATAATGTCGATCGTTTCCGGCAGGTCAAGGCAATCCTTTTTTGTTGCACGAAACGCGATAGAGTGCATACGGCGAGTGAGTTCATCCTCCATGCTCTTTTTCAAAACGGGTGTGTGATTGCCGTAACCGGTCATGAAAAAGAAGTGGTTTCTGAAGCTGTAAAAACTCTGACCGAAGATACGTGGGTCGAGAAACTTGTACTGGCTGAATACATCGATTGCCTTGTTAGTCACAGGCGTTCCCGTTAAGAGCAGCCGATATTTAGCAACTAATCCTAACCGGTGCATTGCTTTTGAAGCGGCGATATTATGCGTTTTGATTTTGTGTCCTTCGTCGGCGATGATAAGGTCAGGCTTCCATGCCGCAAGCTCGCGTTCTAGCCGCCATGCCGATTCATAGTTCACAACGACAATCTGAAGCGGCTGACCGGTCATATGCCTGAGAGTATCGAGCTTTTTTTCGCCACTTCCTTTGAGTACAGCCAGCGTGTAATCAAAATCTGCGTATGCATCGTGTTCATCTTTCCATACGCCCGTAACTGAAAGCGGAGATACAACCAGCGCTCTGCGGATACGTCCGGCTTGATACAAAGCGCCTTCGACAGCTATCGCCGTGAGAGTTTTTCCGGTACCCATTTCCATGAGAAGCGCAGCTCCATAGCTAGCTGGCGAATACGCGCCCTCCGGCAGAAGTCCGAATTTCCTAAAAACAAAGTTGAAAGCTGTGATCTGATGAGTATAAGGCTTTACCTTAATTGGCATTGTCAGCATTGGCGCATTGTCGCTTCTCATCGTCAATGTCACCCCCGCCCGGCACTTCCGTAATAGACACACACTCAACGCTGTCGCCTGGCACGATTACCATCACACGGCGCTTTTCACCGAAGAAATGTCGAAGTAGTCGTTCGCGCATTGATACACGCCGACATCTGACGACACCGCCCTCAGGGGGCTTCTTCGAAACACTGATTTTTAAATTGTGCTTCATTATTTATCTCCGTCCTTTCCGAGGGACGCTGCAGATGTGTCCCTCGGTATACGGAGAAAAGGCGGGTGTTTTATACACCCAATTCTAAAAATGCTTTTTAAATTTTTTCTTTGCGCCTTCAATTGATTTCCACGCAGCGTTTGGGGCGACGTCTTCGATACGGGCAATCTCATTAACCGACAAGCCATCCGATAACATAAATAAGCGACGCTTCTGCGTTTCTGAAAGCTTGTCCAGTGCAGTATTGATACGGGCGGCTTCTTCTTCACGTATCAACTCCGTTTCGGGAGTAGTACCTGTCGCATACTCGGGTCCCTTGTAATCGATAGCGTCGAGCGAATAGCAGTGGTAACGTTCTTTGCGGGCGAGATTGCTTTCCTCGCGTCGTGATGCTGTGATGTAATTTCCGATTTCCTCGTTGACCTCAACTTCTGATGTGGTTCCGTCTGCAAATTTCCATTGAATTTTCATGCGTTGTGTCCTTTCCGCCTGTGTGCGGATCAGGGCAGCAAGGACACATAAAAAGCCGGTGCTTCGATGTACACCGACCGTTATGCCTGAAAATGGGCATGACAAGGCACGGTGGGTACATCTGAGGCTCCGAAGACGGCGTTTGCCGTGCTTGGAACTTCCTATGTATCCCGCCGCCTTAATGCGCATCTCAGGCATTGAGATTTATTTGTTCAGCAAAAAGCGTTCAATTTTGCATTTAGTATGTTTACGAAGATGAACTAACTATTGACATTTGCGAAGTCCTGGTATATAATACCTTTGTTTATTGCATCAAATGTCGTAACAAGCCTCGTATTGTTTTTTTTGTCCTGACATGAACTATCTTGCTGACGATATAATTGTATTTGATAATCTGATTTCGCCACGGAACGCAACGGACTTGTTCGGACCATTTCGGATTTTATGTAGTGAAAGGGGAGACGCTTGTGAAGCCGGATGAATATTTTAAAATGATGTATCCGTATATCGGACAAGCCAAACAGCCAGCAGAGTATTTAGATGACCTACTCTGCAATTTTGTTGTGGATGATGCAAACTTCACAGGAAGCCCTTTGACCGATAAAACTGCAGATTATAAAAATCGTATATATAATGGGGCGAAGCCGTTTCCAATATCACTTGCGGCACAGCTCCTTGATGTAAGTGACCCTATGCGTTTCTCTGCTTATATAAATGACTGTCTTTCTGATGATCTTGCAGAAAATCTTGAAATGGAATTAACGGGGCTGGACATTGATATTCAAGGCTATGATGTGGCCGATAAATGCGCTAAGCTTTTTGTTTTGATTTTGACAGAAACTGCGAGGCGAACAAAAAGAAAAGACACCCCCGCTGGTGTTGCTTCATATGAGAAACAGAAACCAACAGGAGTGCCAATAGCAACTGTATATGTAAGGGATGGGAAAATCTCAATTAACGGTCAGGTATTTAACTTACATAAAAAAATAACGCCGCCCGAAGATATTGCTCAAGAGGAATTGCCATACATTAAGGCGTTATTTGCTGCGTACGCACAGGCTACCGGAATGGCATGTGTAACGAAAGATGATTTGCCTTCACTTAATGCCAAATATCGTCGTAATTACTCGGATCAGCGTGAAAACTATTATAATGCTGTTCGGGTAGAGCGTTCAGTGCGTGAAATATTCGAGAATGGTGATGTGGAATTCGGCAAGATAAAAGAAGATGCTTACAACGGTATCATTGATGTATGTTGGAATGATTTTGATGACGGGTTTAAACGCCTATTGGCTGTTTTAAATCAGGTATCGCAGATAACGCTAACAAAATCTTTTCTCACGCAAATTAAAGACCTTATAAACAACAGCGAAAAGAAAGGCATTTGCCATATGCTGGTGAATGACGGGAAAATCCAGTGGGTATTTGATAATGACTGAGCTGTTTAATACCCCGTTCGAAACTTCGCTCCGCGTTCTTCTGACACTTCGCGTATTTGGAGAAAATATGACATTGGACAAAATTGCTGCCGCTGATTTTATGACAATTTATTCTCGTGATTTTGGCCTTGCCGCGTACAACCTGAATGGTGACAACAGCTTAAGTTTTAGTGAGGTGGCGTCAAAGAGAGTGCTTGTTGGCAAGGCAATTAAGCAGCTTGTACTTAATAGGCTCATATCGGCAGTACAAAACCGAAGCGGCTTTACATACGAAATAACAGCACAAGGAGCGCACATATGTGACGAGCTGACTTCAGACTATACTGAAGAGTATATTGTCATGTCTCAAGCGGTTTGCAAATACTTTGAAAGCAAGTCAGAAGTTGAAATTCTCGCAGAAATTAATAAAAGAGCGCTTAAAGGAAAGGAGGAGTGAACTTGGCAGATTTTCATATTAAAAAGCTTGTAGTCGAGGGTGTAAATAAAAAGGATGCTGTTGCAGAGTTTGACAGAGAGCTTACGATTATATCGGGTCCCTCAAATACAGGAAAAACTACAATCCTTCGTTGTATTGATTATATTTTTGGTAGTGATAATCTCCCGTTTGCGAGTACCACGGGTTATGATACTATTATGCTTTTTGTCGGCACGGAAAATGGCTCGATTCAATTTACGCGTAAACTGGAATCAAACAACATTGACGTAGTTAGTTCTGACGATAGAATCGAAAGCGGTACATATAAAGCCAGAAGCGCGACAAAAACCATGGAATCTATCAGCAAGGTTTGGCTTGCTTTAATTGGTATAGAAGATGACCATGACATAATTGCCAACGAAAATTTTAGACCACAACATCTGACATGGCGCACCATCCTGCCTATTATCCTAATAAAAGAACGTCAGATAGAACGTGAGAGTTCTATCCTTATGCCTGAAGGCGGTGCAAAAAGCATACAGGGGCGCACAGCTTTCCTCTCATCTCTATTGTTTTTGATATACGGCAATGACTTCTCCGATTTTGATGAACGCGAAAGCAAAAAAGAACGTGCTATACGAAAAGCAGCAGTAGAAAAGTATATCAACAAAGAGCTTTCCGGAGTTGCAGACCGGAAACAATGTATCCTTGATATGATTGGTGCATTTGACGGGTTGGACGTCCAAAAAGAAATTGACAGTGCAGTTCAGGCATTATCTGATATCGAAGAAAAAATATCAGCCGCGATGTCAAACAGCCAGTCGTTACTCAACAGCATGATAGCGAAGAAAGAGCGCCTGACAGAATGCCAAATGCTTATATCACGCTACGCTGCACTGAAAACGCAGTACAGCGCAGACATAAAGCGGCTTTCCTTTATCGTTGATGGCGAAACCGTTATGAAACATGTGTCGCATGATTCTACCTGCCCGTTTTGTAACGGGAAAATCCCGACGCAGAATACGAAATCCTACATTGAGGCTGCCCGCTCCGAGCTTTCAAGGATAGTTGCTCAATATAACGACCTTGTTGGCGCAGAAAAAGATATCGAACAACAAATACAGGAATTACAAACAGAGATTACGCTGCTGACAGAACAGAAAAGCAGTGCGGAAGAGCTGATAGCCAAAGATCTAAAACCACAAGCCAGAGCTCTTTCTGAGACCATTGATGCTTATCGCGTATATATACAGTTAAACTATGAGCTCGATGTAATACACCGCCTCGCTGATGGATGGTATAGCGACCTGCGTGATATGCAGAACG
>JAAYSV010000045.1 GCA_012518215.1 Bacillota bacterium | reverse complement strand
CCCGGTCTTTCCAGTGCCGGCCCCGAAGTGACCTTGATATTCACACCCATTTCATGTGATATGATATGCGACAGGGTGGTTTTACCCAGTCCGGGGGGGCCATAAAGCAAAACATGGTCCAGGGACTCCTTTCTACCCCGTGCCGCCTGTATGTAAATATCCAATTTCTCTTTGATCTTCTTCTGCCCGATAAATTCATCCAGCGTCCGGGGCCTTATACTATGCTGAAAGGTATCCTCTTCCTGTATCTTTGATGAAACGATTCTTTCTTTCAAACTGTTTACCCCCTACATTTCAACGAGAAGCCAGCTTCTTCAATGCCAGTTTGACCAGATCTTCGGTAGAAGGAGTTTCCTCCTCTGCAAGTACAAGATTCAGAACCGGTAACAATTCGCTGCGTGAATAGCCTAGATTGCTGAGAGCCCTGAGCGCCTCCTCCCTGGGACCGGGTTTTGAAATTCCGGAAGTTTCCCAGGCTGCTGGAAGGGCAACCAACTCCTGCATCTTCTCTCTCAATTCCAGAATCAGGCGTTGCGCCAGTTTTTTCCCTATTCCCGGGACTATGCAGAGCGTTTCTATATCGCTCTCCAGGATGGCCCCGTAAAAATCTCGGGCGGGTAGTGTTCCCAGCACGGAGAGTCCAAGGCGGGGGCCAAACCCGGGAACACTTGTGATCAGGTCAAAAAGGATCCGTTCCTCGGAAGTGGAAAAACCGTAAAGGTTTACCCCATCTTCCCTGATTATCAGCCGGGTGAAAAGATGAAGTTCCGTTCCGGGTTGCCAGCTATTATTTTCAAAATAAGAGAGGGGAACATCGATCTTTACCCCCACGCCGCCAACACCCACGGTAATCCAACCCGGTTCTTTTTCCGTGATTACCCCTTTTATGTAGTCAATCATTTCCGGATCTTCCTTTCAACAGCTCCGTCCACCTGCTCTGCTGAAGATGACACAGGCAGACAGCCAGGGCATCCGATTCATCGTCGTGGCGGAATTTATGCTCGATAATATTCAAGTGAATTTTGACCATTTTCTGAACCTGATCTTTTGTGGCCCGCCCATAACCTGTCACCATCTGTTTGATCTGAAGCGGCGTGTATTCAAATACTTCAAGTTTGTAGAATGCTGCGGCAAGCAATATAACTCCCCTTGCCTCACCGACCTTGATGGCCGTGGTAACATTTTTATTGAAAAATATTTTTTCCAGGACCAGGGCACGGGGTTGGTAAGTATTGATAATTTCGTCAACGGATGTATGGATAATTTCCAATCGTTCCGGTACATCCATATTCTTGTCCGTGGAAATACAACCGGAATCAATGCGATTGTATTCCCCCTGGCCCGTTTTTTCAACGACACCGTAACCTACAAGAGCCAGTCCTGGATCGATACCTACAAGGCGCATGTTTTTTCTCCTCATCCGGTTACATCTATGTTTTTTTATTCTTTAAATCCCCGGTTGATTCCTTCCCGTACAAAAAAATAAGCCGGATAATGGTACATCCGCTTGGTTGCTGATCAAGCAAAGAAAAAAAACCAGCGCCCGATCGTTGTCGAAAACGAATCGGCGCCTTACGACGAAAAGTCTTCCAGCAATTCGATCATCTCTTCGTTGCTGTGGAATATAACGCCATCATCGAGGATTTCCCTGTTGATGTCTTTTACTTCAATTTCCAGGTCCTCGATCAACACTCCCCTGGGGGGGATTCCCCTGAACTTGGCAATTTTTCCATCATGATTCCCCAGGTAGTAATGCCCATGGCAATCGGGGCAGAGTTCACCAACAAAAGTAAATATTTTCTGCCCATCAAATTCTGCAAAATACCATCCTTCCGGAAGAACAAGATCCACTGTGTCCCCCTCCCCCGCCGATGCTGCAGAGTTCAGGTTCATCGCAGCAGATATCTCGGGTGGCAATGTGGACACGTATTCCGTTCTATTATGTTGGCAGACGGTAAAGATGTATTGCAAGCCGACAAGTTTGTTCTCTTCAGTTGTTTCGGATATTTCTCCCCTACCCTTCCACGGGATATATTTTTCATATACGCCTTCACCGAAAATGACCAGAATACCCCCTGCTATCATCAATACTGCCACCATGACAACGATGTAAACATGCTTTCTGGACCCCACATCTTTTTTCAAAATAATATCTCCTTTTCGAAAACATCGATCATCCCTATTCTGCCCCCAAAAGGGGAATTTCTATACTTGTTTTTCCAGAAATGGTCTATTTCTCGCTATTCTTTCATTTTTTCAGCCAGATCGGCAGCAGTGTCTTTCAGATTGCGGGCCAGTTCACTCAGCTCCTGAACGGAAGCTGATTGTTGTTGCGCTGTTGCTGCCATGTTTTCACTGTTAGCTTCCAGCGCTTCTCCCATGGTAGCCAGGTCCACGATCTGTGCACTTACAGTTTCGATGGCGGCAATAATTTCCTTTAAATTATCGGCTGTTTTTTCTATTACCACCGAGCTTTCCTTGATCTGTTTCACGCCATGGGAAATCTCTTTCATGGTGGCACTGGATTCCAGCTCGTTTTCTTCCACTATTGCGGAAATATTGCTGGCAGAAAGTGCAGTCTGTTCCGACAATTTTCTGACCTCATCAGCAACCACGGCAAAACCCTGTCCATAGCTACCCGCTCTTGCAGCTTCGATAGCCGCATTCAATGCAAGAAGGTTGGTCTGGCTGGAAATTTCATTGATGGAGGTTACCATTTTGCCTATTTCCATCGTTTTCTTGATTACCCCTTCAACCGAACTCAATACCCCTTCAATAACTTTCCCGATTACGTCAATCTGTTTGTGAGTATTTTCTACTTCTTCACGCCCCACGGAAGCCTTCTCGTTCACCGTTTGACTTGACTCGGCCATCCTGTTGGACCTCATCGACAACTCCTGAACACTGGTTGCAAACTCGTTGGCTGTGGAAGCGATTTCCTGTACCGAAGCATTGATACTTTCTGCAGAACTGAACAGGTCTTCACTGGCATCCGAAACCTTTTCCGCTGCCTCCTGGGAACTCTGGACCATATTTTCGGCTTTCAATCTTAACTTTTTGGCTTCTTCCTCGGATGAAATTATCAAATTGATCAGGTTGTAACCCTTCACCGCGGTAACGATGGCACATCCTATCACCAGAACGAAGGTCAACGGATTCCCGACCAGGTCAGCCAACCCCATTCCTACAAGTCCAGGTCCGGGAACATACAGTATCAGTACCAGGTTGATGGTGAAGCAGATTATACCCCCGATGATCATGATGGGCAAGTTGTAATACATGATTCCGGCAACAACGATCGCCAGCCACAATGGGGTCAAAAAGACCGCTTTCTGTATCAGTACGACAATTACAACCACGGCTGCAACAATGGTAACCATCAGCAAATATTTTATGAAGCCTTCGGCCGGGTAATATATCCAGATCACGGTAGCAATGACAAACAACACAAATACTATACCCATGGCCATGAGGATCGTGTTCAAAGAAGT
>JAAYSV010000044.1 GCA_012518215.1 Bacillota bacterium | reverse complement strand
TGCATAACCCGCACTCGATAAACAATACGTGACCGCCGCAGTCAAAGTGGTCTTGCCATGGTCAACATGACCGATCGTTCCTACATTGACATGGGGTTTCGTCCTCTCAAATTTCTGTTTGGCCATTTAAGTCATTCCTCCCTCAAATTTTAATAAGCCATACTATGGGTTACAATTTTGTGATAAATATTTTTGGGTACTTCCTCGTAATGAGAAAAACGCATGCTATGCACGCCCCGTCCCTGTGTACGTGAACGAAGTTCCGTTGCATAACCGAACATCTCGCTCAAAGGAACATTGGCCTTGATCAACTGTGCTCCCTTGATCAGCTGGGTTCCGGAAATACGGCCACGCCTCGCCGTAAGATCCCCGATCACTTCCCCCATGTACTGCTCGGGTGCAGTGATTTCCAGGCTCATTATCGGCTCCAGCAAGACAGGGTTGGCCTTCGAAACCACTTTTTTAACGGCCTGGGAAGCTGCGATCTTGAAGGCTACTTCTGAAGAATCCACCTCATGAAAAGAACCATCGATCAGATTTACCTTGACACCGATCATGGGATAACCGGCAATAAGCCCGTTCGCAAGCGTTTCCTCGATGCCTTTTTCAATAGCAGGGATATATTCCTTGGGAACGGTTCCCCCGGTGATCGATTCTTCAAACACGAAGTCTTCATCAGTTGTGTCCAGGGGTTCAATTTCCAGAACGACATGGCCGTACTGGCCCCGCCCCCCGGTCTGCCGCACAAATTTCCCTTCCCCCCGGGCGGTTCCCCTGATCGTCTCCCGGTAAGCAACCTGGGGACGGCCTACATTGACTTGCAAATCGAATTCCCGCCGCAAGCGTTCCACAATAACTTCAAGATGGAGTTCTCCCATACCGGAAATTATCATCTGCCCCGTTTCCTTATCCTGCATGGTCCGGAAAGTAGGGTCTTCCTCGGAAAGACAGAGAAGCGAGTAAGCCATTTTGTCCTGATCCATCTTTGTCTTGGGTTCGATGGCCACGGAAATTACCGACTGGGGAAAACGTATATTTTCCAGAATGATCGGATGATGCGGATCACAGAGGGTATCACCCGTGGAAACATTTTTCAACCCCACAACGGCCACGATATCCCCGGTTGCCATCTCGCTGGCATCCTCCCTGTGATTGGCATGCATCTTCAAAATCCGGCCGATTCTTTCTTTTCGATCCTTGGTGGAATTGTAGATTCTGTCACCACTTTTTAGCACCCCGGAGTAAACACGCAAGAAGGCCAACTTGCCCACAAACGGGTCGGTCATTATCTTGAATGCCAGGGAAGAAAAAGGAGCTTCATCCGTCGGCTGGCGACTTGTTTCTTCCTTGGTCATGTGATTGATGCCCTTGACAGCCGGCACATCTTCCGGCGAGGGTAGATAAAAAACAGCTGCATCCAGAAGGAGCTGAACCCCCTTGTTACGATACGAAGAACCGCAGAGTACCGGAACTATTTCGTTTTTGATCGTTGCCCTTCTCAAAGCTTGCCGGATGTCTTCCACGGTTATATCCTTTCCCTCGAGATAAAGTTCCATGAAAATGTCGTCATGCTCTGCAATGGTTTCAATCATTTTTTCGCGATGCCTGAGCACGCCGGGCCTGTACGCCTCTGGGATCTCGATCCTTTCACTCTGCATACCCAGCTCATCGATGTAAGATGTAGCCTTCAGACGAATAATATCTATTATTCCTTTAAAATCGTCCTGTTCCATGATCGGCACCTGGATCGGTACCGCTCTGGCATCGAGTTTTTTCTCGATCATCCTGACCGTGTTGAAAAAATCTGCACCGATTATATCCATCTTGTTGAGGTAAGCAATGCGCGGAACTTCATAACAGTCGGCCTGCCGCCAGACCGTTTCTGATTGGGGCTCCACACCGCTTTTGGCATCAAAAACAGCAATCATGCCATCGAGCACCCGTAATGACCGCTCCACTTCCATGGTAAAGTCCACATGCCCGGGCGTATCAATAATGTTGATCTGGCAATCGCGCCAATGACAGGTGGTGGCAGCAGAAGTGATGGTTATACCACGCTCCTGTTCCTGCGACATCCAATCCATTGTAGCCGTTCCTTCATGAACTTCACCGAGGCGGTGAACTCTACCCGTGTAAAACAATATTCTTTCGGTAGTGGTAGTTTTTCCGGCATCGATGTGAGCAACGATACCTATGTTCCTGATTCTTGCCAACGGAATATCTCTCATTTTTTTCCCCCCCTTCATTCATTTATTTTGAACAACACATTGTTTCCGAAATTACCAGCGATAATGAGCGAAAGCCTTGTTGGCATCGGCCATCTTGTGCGTATCTTCTTTTTTCTTGAACGAATTGCTGGTACTATTGGCCGCATCCATGATTTCTCCGGCCAGCCTTTCCGACATCGTCTTCTCTCCACGGGCGCGGGCATAATTGATGATCCAGCGGATTGCAAGTATGCTCTTGCGATGGGGGCTAACCTCAACCGGCACCTGGTAAGTGGCTCCCCCTACACGCCGTGATTTTACTTCAAGCACCGGGGAAACATTTCTGACCGCACTTTCAAATATGGCCAGTGCATCCTTGCCCGTCCTCTCCTTGATAATATCAAGGGCGTTGTACATGATGTTCTGGGCTTTTCCTCTTTTACCGTCGTACATCAATTTGTTGATAAACCTTGCAACAAGTTTACTGTTGTATACAGGGTCAGCCACAATTTCCCTTTTGGGAACAGCGCCCTTTCTCGGCATAATCCAACACACCTCCTTCAAAGATGGTCCGTCTCAATTCCTGGGTTTTTTTGTACCATATTTGGAACGAGCCTGGGCCCTGTTCTCCACGCCGGCCGAATCCAGGGCTCCCCTGACCAGATGATACCTGACACCCGGAAGATCCTTCACTCTTCCTCCACGCACAAGAACCACGGAGTGTTCTTGCAAATTATGCCCTATACCGGGTATATAGGTAGCAACCTCCATCCCGTTAGTAAGACGAACGCGGGCAATTTTTCTCAACGCCGAGTTCGGCTTCTTGGGTGTCGTCGTGGAGACCCGGGTACATACCCCCCGCTTCTGCGGACACCCCTGCAATGCGGGAGTAGAAGATTGGTAGGTTATTTTTTTTCTACCCTTTCTGACCAGTTGATTCAGAGTTGGCAATACTTTCCCCCCCTCCTCCTGATTACTAAACAATCGCCACGGCGGCAGCTCCAACCTTTATTTCGGATGCCCTGCCAAGCTCGGCCATGCTCCCGGCATACCTCCAGGATATCCCTTTCTCCTCGCAGAGTTTGATCAGCGGAGCAATGACTTTATCTTCCGCGTCATCGGCAATAAATACCGCCCTGGCCTCGCCTTTCTCGATAGATTTCAGGGTCTGTTTGGCCCCAACCACTTTTTTTTCTGCAGCTTTCAGGTCCTCGATGTCATGATTCATCCACCGCCCCCCCTTTCACCGCATGAAATGGGCACTCGATCATTGTAACACCTACTTGTTGCCCTGTCAATCAATTTTCCCCGGGCGTTGCCGGAATGACAGCCTCTTTTTTTTCCGATTCGGAAACGGACCCGGTTTCTTCCGACAGGGACACCTCCTCATCTTTTTCCTCGAGGTTCTCCACGGGGGAAACATTGATGTTGCGATAGCGCGACATGCCGGTACCGGCAGGAACAAGTTTGCCGATAATTACATTTTCCTTCAGCCCCAGCAAGGGATCGATCCGCCCCTTGATTGACGCATCGGTCAACACCCTGGTCGTTTCCTGGAAAGAAGCCGCTGACAGGAACGAGTCAGTAGCCAGTGATGCCTTGGTAATCCCCAGTAGCAATGGACGTGCCAACGCCGGTTTCCCACCGGCTGCAATGACCTCATCATTGACCTCTTCAAAAACAAAACTGTCAACAATCCCCCCCGGAAGGAGGTCAGTATCTCCGGGATCTTCCACCTTGACTTTCTTGAGCATCTGCCGGACGATAACTTCGATATGTTTATCATTGATATCCACTCCCTGCATATGATAAACATTCTGTACCTCCTGCAACATGTAAATCTGCACCCCGCGCACACCCTTGACCTTCAGCAATTCATGGGGGTTGATTGAACCTTTGGTAAGTTCATCACCGGCATTTATGATCTGTCCCTCTTCTACCTTGAGACGGGAACCATAGGGTATCTTGTACTTCCTGACTTCACCATGTTCAGCGGTTATTTTGAGTTCTTTTTCGTAACGGGTCTCGAATATCTCCAGTACCCCCGAAATCTCGCTGATCACCGATTGCCCCTTGGGTTTGCGAGCTTCAAAAAGTTCCTCCACCCGCGGCAACCCTTGCGTAATGTCATCTCCAGCCACGCCTCCGGTATGGAACGTGCGCATGGTAAGCTGTGTACCGGGCTCCCCGATTGATTGCGCCGCGATGATGCCCACCGCTTCACCAACATCCACTACCTTGCCCGTGGCCAGGTTCCGGCCATAACACTTTACACATACCCCATGCTTGGTTTTGCAGGACAGCACCGATCTGAATCTTACCTCGTTGATACCCAGGGTTTTCAACTCTGCCGCCATTTCTTCGTCGATCATCGTGTCAGCCGGTATCAGTACTTCCCCGGTCTCGGGATGGTAAATGTCCTCCAACGAGAATCTGCCAACAATCCTGTCTATGGCCCCGTGTGGTTCATTGCCGGTCTCCACATACTCGGCCAGCGAGACCCCGTTTGTGGTGCCGCAATCGTATTCCCTGATAATAACATCCTGGGACACATCGACCAGGCGGCGGGTGAGATAACCCGAATCGGCAGTCTTGAGGGCCGTGTCGGCAAGACCTTTCCTGGCTCCGTGCGTGGAAATAAAATATTCCAACACGGTAAGGCCTTCACGGAAGTTGGCCTTGATGGGCAAGTCGATAATCCGCCCGGTGGGATCCGCCATCAGGCCGCGCATTCCCGCAAGCTGTGTTATCTGGGATTCATTGCCCCTGGCCCCGGAATCGGCCATCATGTATATGGGGTTGAATACGTCGAGGCCCTCCATGAGTGTTCTCGTAAGGTCATCCTTGGCCTTGCTCCAGATGTCAATAACACGGTCATACCGTTCCTTCTCGGTTATGAGGCCGCGGTGATATTTTTTATCTATCTCGTCAACTTTTTCCTCGGCTTTCCCCAGTATCTTCTTCTTTTCCTGGGGAACGATAATTCCCTCGATAGAAACGGTGATCCCTGCTTTGGTAGCGTAACCGAACCCCAATTTTTTGATATCATCAAGAATTTTTGACGTTTTGGTGTTCCCGTATTTTCGATAACACCACAACACGACCTCGCCCAGAAAATCCTTCTTGACGGGATCGTTGACACCCACTTTTTGCAGTATCTTTCCGGTGTCCAGGTTCTTGTAGGCAATCAGATTATCTTCCGGAAGAATATTTTCCGGGTCAGAGCTGTTGATATAGGGAAAACTGCCGGGGAAAATTTCATTGAAAATCAATTTGCCCACCGTGGTCAGAAGAAGACCTTGCCTTCCTTCAAATTCATCTTTTTTGATCCCGTCCATCCTTACAAATATCCTCGCTTGCAGATCCACGTATTTTTGTTCAAAAGCCATGAAAGCTTCATCTGCGCCGGCAAAGATACTGCCCTCACCTCTGGCACCTTCTTTTTCCAGGGTGAGGTAATAACATCCCAGTACTATATCCTGGGTCGGTGCAGCAACAGGGTTTCCATCCTTGGGATTGAGAATGTTCTGGGCAGATAACATCAATAACCTTGCCTCGGCCTGAGCCTCCGCCGAGAGAGGAACATGAACGGCCATCTGATCACCGTCAAAGTCAGCATTGTAAGCAACACAGACCAGGGGATGTATCTGTATGGCTTTTCCTTCAACCAGAACGGGTTCAAAGGCCTGGATTCCCAGACGGTGCAGTGTCGGAGCCCGATTCAACAACACCGGGTGTTCCTTGATCACTTCTTCGAGCACATCCCAGACTTCGGGACGGATCTTCTCCACACTTCTTTTTGCACTTTTGATATTGTGGGCCATTCCATCATTGACCAGCTTTTTCATGACGAATGGTTTGAAAAGTTCCAGGGCCATTTCTTTTGGCAAGCCGCATTGATAGAATTTCAGTTCGGGCCCCACCACGATCACCGAACGTCCCGAATAATCCACCCGCTTGCCGAGCAGGTTCTGGCGGAAACGGCCCTGTTTTCCTTTCAACATGTCACTGAGGGATTTCAACGGACGGTTGCCCGGGCCTGTCACCGGCCGACCCCGGCGACCGTTGTCTATCAAGGCATCAACCGCTTCCTGCAACATGCGTTTTTCGTTCCTGACAATGATATCCGGCGCCCCAAGATCCAGGAGGCGCTTCAGCCTGTTGTTGCGGTTGATAACCCGGCGGTAGAGATCGTTGAGATCGGAGGTGGCAAAACGCCCGCCATCCAGCTGTACCATCGGTCTGAGATCGGGAGGAATAACGGGAATTACCTCCAGGATCATCCATGCAGGATTGTTGCCTGATTTACGGAATGATTCCACCACTTCCAGACGCCGGACAGTTCTGATCTTCTTCTGCCCTGTAAAATTTTTCAGATCTTCGCGGAGTTCTGTCACCAGTTCATCGAGATCGATTTCTTCCAGAAGCTTTTTGATGGCTTCGGCACCCATCTCCGCTTTGAATCCCTTGCCCGCATCGAAAACAGCCTCGTATTTTTCCCTGTATTCCCAGTATTCAGCTTCCGTCAAAAGTTGTTTTTTGGTCAGATACGTTTCACCGGGATCGATAACGATATAAGATGCAAAATACAGTACCCGCTCCAGGAATCGAGGGGATATATCCAGCAGCAAGCCCAACCTGCTGGGTATACCCTTGAAATACCAGATGTGGGATACCGGGGCCGCCAATTCAATATGCCCCATTCTTTCGCGCCGCACCTTGGCTCGCGTTACCTCCACACCGCAACGGTCACATACCACTCCCCGGTATCTATTTCTTTTGTATCTGCCGCAATGGCACTCCCAGTCCTTGACAGGCCCAAAAATCTTTTCACAAAAGAGACCTTCTTTTTCCGGCTTGAGGGTTCTATAGTTGATAGTTTCAGGTTTTTTAACTTCTCCCCGGGACCAGGCCCTGATCTGTTCCGAAGAGGCCAGCCCGATCTTCAAGGTGTCAAAATTGTTGATATCTATCAATTATAACACTCCTTTGAAATAAATTTGTTAAAGTCTCAACCGCCACCGGGAATGCAAGGCTACCTCCCTGCCTCCTCTGTTGAATGCCAGGAAATTCGCGGTCATTTTTCATTCTTTTTTTTGACGACATCAACCAATGTAGATGGGGATTCATCAGCTATTTCCACATCTTCCCCCGCTTTCACGGCCTCCATCTCTGGCTCTACTTCTTCCAATTTTTCTGCCTCTCCGGCGCCGATTGTTTCATCATCTTTTTCCCCATCCGGAATCTCATCCTCATCGTCGGATTCCTTTCCTTCGATGTTTATCTCCAGATCCACTACCTCGTCCTCACTGTCTTCCTTGATCTCCACTTCCTCCTCCTCACTGAGAACCTTGACATCCAGACACAAACTTTGCAATTCTTTGACCAGGACCTTGAATGATTCCGGAACACCGGGTTCGGGTATATTGTCACCTTTGACAATCGCCTCGTAAGTCTTCACCCTGCCAACGATGTCGTCCGATTTGATGGTCAAAATTTCCTGCAGTGTATACGCCGCACCATAGGCTTCCAGCGCCCAGACTTCCATCTCGCCGAACCTCTGCCCTCCAAATTGGGCTTTGCCTCCCAGCGGTTGTTGAGTAACCAGTGAATAGGGCCCGGTCGAACGGGCATGGATCTTGTCATCCACGAGATGGGCAAGCTTCAACATGTAGATATAACCTACTGTAACCCGTTCATTGAACTTTTCACCGGTCCTTCCATCATAAAGGACCGTCTTTCCATCCCGGGGCAACCTGGCCTCCTCCAGGGCGGCAAAGGCATCTTCTTCGTTGGCACCGTCGAATACGGGTGAAGATATATGCAAACCGAGGGCCTTGGCCGCCATCCCCAGGTGTGCCTCAAGTACCTGTCCAATATTCATCCTTGAGGGAACGCCCAGGGGATTGAGAACGATATCTACCGGCGTACCATCGGGAAGAAAAGGCATATCTTCCTCCGGCAAAATGCGGGCGATAACCCCCTTGTTCCCGTGACGCCCGGCCATCTTGTCCCCCACCGAAATCTTGCGTTTCTGCGCCACATACACACGGACAAGGCGGTTGACCCCGGGAGATAGTTCGTCATGGTCTTCACGGTCAAAGACTTTTACATCGACCACGATCCCGGATTCGCCATGGGGAACCTTCAGCGATGTGTCCCTCACTTCACGGGATTTTTCACCAAAAATGGCCCTCAGCAACCTCTCTTCCGCGGTGAGTTCGGTCTCACCCTTGGGTGTTACTTTTCCCACAAGAATATCCCCGGCTCTAACTTCGGCACCGATATAGATAACCCCCCGGTCATCCAGATTGCTGAGTGCCTCATCCCCCACATTGGGAATATCGCGGGTAATTTCCTCGGGCCCAAGTTTTGTATCACGCGCTTCTATCTCGTGTTCTTCGATGTGTATGGAAGTAAAAACATCATCTTTTACCAACCGCTCGTTGAGTAGTATAGCATCCTCAAAATTGTATCCTTCCCAGGGCAGAAAAGCTACCAGAACATTGCGCCCCAGTGCCAGTTCTCCCATATCCGTGCAGGGGCCATCGGCGATGACCTCACCGGCGACAACCCTCTGACCTTTGGTCACGATAGGCCGTTGGTTCATGCAGGTCCCCTGGTTTGACCTTCTGAATTTGTACAATGTGTAGATGTCATGTCCGTGCAACAGACCATTCACGGTACGTTCTGTAGGCAGTTTTTCACCGGTACGCCCGTTGATGATCCGGTTGGAACCATGGGGATCCTCATCCCGTTTGATCACGATTTCGTCGGCCGTCAAATTCACAACTTCACCGCTGCCCCCGGCGATGGCCATCACCCAACTGTCGAAAGCAACTTTATCTTCCATACCCGTTCCAACCAGCGGAGCTTCCGTCCTCAGCAAGGGCACTGCCTGGCGTTGCATGTTTGCACCCATCAGTGCACGGTTGGCATCATCATTTTCCAGGAAAGGAATCAATGCGGTGGCAACACTGACCAGCTGCTTCGGAGAAACGTCCATGTAATCGATCTCTTCTGGCAGTTTGACCACAGCCTCATGCTGGTAACGACAGATAATACGGTCGCTCAAAAAATATCCATCCCGGTCAAGTTCCGCATTTGCCTGGGCCACAACATAATTATCTTCATCGTCGGCGGTAAGATATTCTATCTCGTTGGTTACCCTTTTTTTCTTTTTATCCACCTTCCGGTTGGGGGTCTCGATAAAACCGTGTTCATTGATGCGGGCATAGGTACTCAATGAACCGATCAACCCGATGTTGGGCCCTTCCGGCGTTTCGATGGGGCACATCCTGCCATAGTGAGAATGGTGGACGTCCCTGACTTCAAAACCTGCTCTTTCCCGGCTTAAACCACCCGGTCCCAGGGCACTCAACCGCCGTTTATGTGTAAGTTCCGCCAGCGGGTTGGTCTGGTCCATGAATTGCGACAACTGGCTACTCCCGAAAAATTCCTTGATAGAAGCAATTATGGGGCGGATGTTGATCAACGCTTGGGGAGTAATAGCCTCCACGTCCTGAATGGTCATCCGTTCCTTGATGACCCTTTCCATCCTTGAAAGCCCTATACGAAACTGGTTTTGCAACAACTCCCCTACCCCCCTGAGACGCCGATTGCCAAGATGGTCGATATCATCCTCCACGCCGATTCCATCCATGAGATTGAGCAGGTAATTCACCGTGGCCACGATATCTTCTTTAAGGAGATGCTTTACACCCTTGTTGTCTCCGTCTTTGCTTCTGTTATTTCTTACCAGATGAACCTGATCTTTCTCCATTACCAGCGCCCGGTCGATACCCAACGATTCAATTTTCTTGTACAACTTCTCGTCTATCTTCCCATCCTTCCTGGCAATTATTTTACCGGTCGAAGGATGTACCAGATCTTCGGCAAGGATACGATTCAAGACCCTCCGTTTGAGAGAAAGTTTTTTATCAACCTTGTACCGTCCCACATCAGCGAAATCATATCGTTTGGAATCAAAGAAGAGGGAATCGAGCAGGTTTCGAGCCGTATCCACATTCAGAGGTTCACCGGGTCTTAACCTTTTGTAGATTTCCAACAATCCGGATTCATGAGAATCGGTATGATCTTTCTCCAGGGTATTCAGAATGCGCGGATCGTGGTTCAACAAATCCAGTATTTCCTGACTGCTTCCAAAACCGATGGCTTTCAACAGGACGGTAACCGGTATCTTCCGTGTGCGATCGATACGCACATAGATAATGTCATCTTTTACATCGGTTTCAAATTCAAGCCACGTTCCACGATTCGGTATGATGGTGGCCTGGAATACATCCTTCCCGCTCGGATCAAGTACGCGTTTGAAATACACTCCCGGGGACCGCACCAGCTGGCTGACGATAACCCGTTCCGCCCCGTTGATAACAAAAGTACCGTTCTCGGTCATTTTGGGGATATCCCCCATGAATACTTCCTGTTCCTTTACTTCCCCGGTTTCCTTGTTGATAAGGCGAACCTGTACTCTCAAAGGAACCGAATAGGTAGCATCTTTTTCTTTACATTGCTCCACCGTGTATTTGGGTTCCCCCAGCTTGTAATCCACGATCTCCAGAACAAGGTTTCCAATAAAATCCTTGATGGGTGAAATATCATTGAACGTTTCACGAAGGCCTTTTTCTAAAAACCAGGAATAAGATATTTGCTGCACTTCAACAAGATTCGGTAGTTCCAGTACCTCCTCGATCCCCGCATAGCTACGCCTCATTCTTTTTCCGGCTTTTACTTCCTTGTGCATCAAAAAAGTCCCCCTTGCGTAATATAATTAATGAGGTAAAATATATTATTGAAAGCAAAATCGAAAACTGCAAACAGAACAAAAACAGCCCAAAAGAAATAAAGGGATATTATAATATTATTCCTAATGGGCATACTGCTTATTCATTGAAGAAAGATCGACTCGATTATATTTATCCGCATTCACATATTTTATCACAGTCTTTTTTTTATGTCAAATAAAAAAAACGGCCATCAAAAGCCGTTTTTTTTCTGCTATTACCATATTTCTTTGCACAACAATGTTTTTTTATTTGATCTCTACCTTGCCGCCCGCCTCTTCTATTTTGGCCTTGATCGCTTCGGCTTCTTCCTTGCCTACCTTCTCCTTTACCGGCTTGGGAGCTTCGTCGACAAGGGCCTTTGACTCTTTGAGACCCAGTCCTGTAAGTTCCCGTACCGCCTTGATAACCTGGATCTTCTTCTCCCCGGCTTCGACCAGCACAACATCAAAATCGGTCTGTTCCTTCTGTTCTTCCGTTTCAACGGAGGCCGCCGCCGGTGCCGCGGCAACCATGGCAGCTGATGCAGACACACCGAATTCCTCTTCCAACGTCTTCACCAGTTCAGCCAGCTCCAGAACGGTCAAACCCTTCACTTTTTCAACTATTTCTGCTACCTTCGTCATCTTTTAACCTCCTGATTTAAAATCATTTTTATGAAATTTCTTTCTGCTGCCGGATACTTTCAAGTGTAAACACCAGTTTGCTGATGTTACCCTGAAGAACTGTAACCAGGCCAAGTATTGGTGCCTGAAAAGCACCGCAAACCATTGCCAGAAGCACTTCACCGGAAGGTATTGCCCCCAGGGCTTCCACTTCCTTTACATCCAGAACCCGGCCATCGAGCAGGCCCACTTTGATGGACAGGTGATCCAGTTCCTTGACCCACTTCAGCATTATCTTGGTTGTTTCCACGGGATCGATATCACTGAAAGCCATGGCCACCGGCCCCTCGAAATAGGACTCGAGTGCTTCCAAACCTGCCTCCCGGGCGGCGATTATACTCAACTTGTTCTTGACCACCTTGTATTTGAAACCTGTATCACGTATGTCCCGGCGCATACGGGTAATATCGGTAACGTTCAACCCGCGGTAATCGGTCAAGAGAATCAGGTTCGCATTTTTCATATCCTGGGCAATCTCTTTTAC
Source organism: Bacillota bacterium (assembly GCA_012518215.1). Classification (NCBI taxonomy): domain Bacteria; kingdom Bacillati; phylum Bacillota; species Bacillota bacterium. Next base: position 2,696 of record JAAYSV010000044.1, on the reverse strand, counting down.
CTTTGCTTCCTTCTGTTTCCTGGTAATCATTTCACACCTCCTTGAAACAAAAATACTTCCGTAGACCTGCACAGAAGTATCGATTGAAATCGAATTATCCTCGGCAGGCAACCCATCAACCGGAACGGTGAGTTTTTAAGCAGTACACACCTGCTGTCTACGGTAATTATTATGTTGTAATCGGCCCGGCTGTTTATCGGGCCTCACCCCGCAGGTTGCGGTGCCACCTTTACCCCCGCACCCATGGTGGAGCTTACGGTCACTGTCTTGATATATTGCCCCCTCACCGCAGCGGGCCTGGCCTGAACGATAGAATCAAATACAGTGCTGAAGTTTTCTTCCAGTTTTTCCAGATCAAAAGATATTTTGCCAATGGGAACATGAATATTTCCGGACTTGTCCACCCTGTATTCTATCTTTCCCGCCTTGATCTCGGATATCGCTTTTTTGAGATCGAATGTCACTGTACCGCTTTTGGGGTTGGGCATCAGCCCGCGTGGCCCCAGGTTTTTTCCCAGTTTTCCCACCGTACCCATCATATCCGGGGTAGCAACAGCAACATCGAAATCAAACCACCCGCCCTGAATTTTGGCCGCCAATTCATCGGAACCCACAAAATCAGCACCGGCTTCCTCGGCTTCCTTCACTTTTTCCCCTTTGGCAAAAACAAGAACCCTCACTTCTTTTCCGGTTCCATGGGGCAGAACCACCGCCCCCCTGACCTGTTGCTCCGCATGCTTGGGGTTGACATTCAAACGCATGGCCAGCTCCACTGTTTCGTCAAATTTGGCCGAGGCGATCTCCTTGACAAGTTTCAACGCTTCTTTGGGCTCATACAGGTGTTCGCGATCCACCCTCTCCCGCTGAGATTGGCGCTTTTTGGCAATCTTGACCATATCAACATATACTCCCTTCGTGGTAAACGAACAACGATATGTTCTCCCACCGTTTTAATATGATGAGCATACTATTTTACAATGATACCCATACTGCGAGCCGTACCTTCCACTATCCTGATTGCACCCTCCAGGTCTACGGCATTCAGATCTTCCTTTTTCAATTCCGCAATTTCCTTGACCTTTTCTCGCGATACGGTGGCTACTTTTTCCAGATTGGGTTCGGCAGACCCCTTATCCACCCCCGCCGCTTTTTTTAGCAAAACGGCTGCCGGCGGGGTCTTCGTGATAAAGGCAAATGAACGATCTTCATAAACCGTAATTTCCACCGGGATTATCAGCCCCGACTGCTGTTCGGTGCGTTCATTGAACTCCTTGCAGAAAGCCATTATGTTAACCGCGTGCTGCCCCAATGCCGGCCCCACCGGGGGTGCCGGCGTAGCTTTTCCGGCCGGGATCTGCAGTTTGATAATGCCAATTATTTTCTTTGCCAAGATCTTGCCCTCCAGTATAAAATCTGTCTAAAATTTTTCCACCTGATAGAAATCCAACTCCACCGGGGTTTCTCGCCCAAACATCGTTACCAGAACCTTGAGTTTTCCTTTTTCTGAATTTATCTCCTCAACAGTGCCCTCAAAATTTTTGAAGGGCCCGTCGATAACCCTGACCGCTTCCTTGAGGTCGATGCCGATCTTTGGCCTGGCTTCCGCCAACCCCATCTGTTTCATGATGTGGTTGATTTCTTCTTTGCTGAGCGGAATCGGCTTGGACCCGGGGCCCACGAATCCGGTTACCCCGGGGGTGTTGCGTACCACATACCACGAATCATCGTTCATGATCATTTCCACAAAAACATACCCGGGGAATACTTTCTTCATTACCGTCTTCCTCTGTCCGCCTTTTCCGGTTATTTCCTTCATTTCGGGAACAAATATCCGGAAAATACTTTCTTCGGCTTCCATGGAACCTACCCGTTTTTCGAGGTTGGTCTTTACCCGGTTTTCATAACCGGCGTAGGTATGTATAACATACCATTTTTTGTTTTCATCATCGCTTACCGACATATCTATTTTTTCATTTAGATTTTCGCTATCGGTCATCTCTTCGGGGACAAATCGGCCGACCCTGCCCCCTACCCTCCTCTTTGAATGAAAAACATCAGCGCAAGATAAATCGTTTAAGTAGTGTGGTCAAACCATAATCTATTCCCCAGAAAAAAACCCCTATGGCCAGAATGGTAGTGATCACAACGGTAAAATAAACAGCAATTTCACGCTGTGTGGGCCAATGAACTTTTTTTAGCTCTATTCTCACTTCACCAAAAAATTTGGCTATCCTTTTTAACAGATTCATCCGATTGTTTCCCCTGCTATTTTGTTTCCTTGTGTGTGGTGTGTTTCTTGCATACCGGGCAGTATTTTCGGCGTTCCAGCCGATCGGGATCATTTTTTTTATTTTTCCTGGTATGATAATTTCGCATCTTGCATTCATCACAAGCAAGTGTTATCGTTACTCTCATTGTCCAATATTCCTCCGCGCGTCTTCTACCATGATTATGCAACAACTTTCAATTTACCATAATGATTGAGCTTTTGTCAATAAATCGGTACAAATAATTATGCACATGTACAAATAAAAAAGGGGCGGGAATTACCCGCCTCCTTTTTCCCGTCAAACTAACTCGTCACGGCGGTTACCACTCCCGCACCGACGGTACGGCCGCCTTCACGGATAGCGAAACGGAGGCCTCCCTCGATGGCAATGGGCGTGATAAGTTCTATGTCCATGTTCACGTTATCA